>NZ_AKJI01000170.1:0-45505 GCF_000282415.1 Pseudomonas sp. GM60 | reverse complement strand
GACCAGACACCCCGGAACCTGTAGGAGCTGGCTTGCCAGCGATGAGGCCCACGAAATCAACGCAATGTTCAAGGCCCAAACGCCAGCAAGCTGGCTCCTACAGGATCGGCGGTGTCACGAAACCAGTGATTGCAGCTTTTTCATAATCCCGACGCTTGGATCTGTGTTTTTGGCTGAGCCGGATTGTTCGTTGTCAGATCCATCTGTCACCACACCCGCGAGGATTTCAGCCAGGTTGTGGAAATGCCCGGTCTTTTTCTCGGCGGGGTCCAGGCTCGAGCTTTGATTCAGCGCCGCTTCCAGCGACAAATGCTGGGACAGCCACTCAGGCTTGGCTTTCTCTTCGGGACTCATGTTGTCCATGAAATCCAGGGCGGCGCGGGCCCGACCGTAAGGGTCGTTGATAAACGGGTCTTTCCAGTTTTTTTGCTGGTCCGCCGGGCCACTGTAATAACCGGTGGCGAGGCGCGCCTGTTGGCGCATCAAGGCTTGTGCCGAGGCTTGTTCCTCTGCGGTGAAGGTCCCGCCCTGATTGGTGGCGACGGCGTTCAGCGAGCGTCGATCCAGATCGCCCATCAACGCATTCCGGTCTTCATCGCTGCCGGTGTACGGTTTGCCGCTGGCTTTCATCAGCGCGTATTTTTCATCCATGCGCTTGCGGGCATCGGTGGCCACTTCGGAAAACGTCTTGTCTTTGGAGCTGGAGACCGCGCCAGGCTTGGAGGCACCGAGGACGAGGGCGTCAGCGTTCATTCCCGAACGCACCGGAAAGAACGGCGCGTTGCCGGCGATCGAATTGCTGTAGGCGGTGGAGGTGCTGGACAGGCTCACCGAATCGTCGTTCGGTGTCTTGGCCGGATCATCCTGAGCCACGCGTTGCTGTTGCGCAGCCGCCGCAGCCTTCGCCTCGGCAGCAGAGGTGTAGGCCGACATCGCCGCATTCGTTGAAGTCGAAGTTGAAGCCGTGATCATTGTTCTTCCTTGACGAGAGCGGCTCGCAAATGGCCGCATTGGATCGCTTTGTATCGGACAAGATACGCAGTATTTGTGAACCTATCACTCATGCATGCGTATCAACACAACTGGAGAGTCAGCGGGTAGGTGACAGCTCGTCGCCGGCCAGGGTCCGGTCCACCAGGCGCAGGCTGTTGCGTCCGCCGCGCTTGGATTCGTAAAGCGCGGTGTCGCCTTGCTCGATCAAGGCGGTCAGGCTCGCCGGCGGCTGGTCGAACAGGTTGGCGCCGATGCTCAAGGTGACCGGTTCAGGCGTGGTGAAGGCCTGTGCGGCGGCCTGGTGAAACCGGTCCCGCAGCGCGTTGCCCAACCCGACGACTCGCTCACTCGATGCGTCATTCAGCAGGATCACAAACTCGTCGCCGCCCAGCCGGGCCGCCAGTGCACCGCCGGGCAAAACCGCGCGAATCATCTCGCTCAGCGAAACCAGCAATCGATCGCCGGCCGTGTGGCCGTAGAGGTCGTTGACCAGTTTGAAGTTGTCGATGTCGATCAGCAGCAGCGCGCCCGGTCGCGTGCCCGAGACGTTCTCCAGCAGGCGCGGTGCCCGTACTTCGAGGGCGCGGCGGTTGTACAAGGCGGTCAACGGATCGCGTGCCGCCAGTCGTTCAATCCGTTTCTCCCGCCGGTAGCGCTCGGTGCCGGTCATCGAGAGCGCGATCAGCATGATCGCCATCGCGCCCTCAACCAGCGAAATCTGGATGATCTCGCCACGAAAGGCCGCCAGATCGATCAGCGTGCCTGGCACGACCACCGATATCGCCTTGGCCAGATAAAACAGCCCGTGGGTCAGCAGCACATAACGCAGTTGCACCGCGCCCACGCTCAAAGACTTGCCATGAGGACGCAAGAGGAAGCTGGCCCTGAGCGTCGGCAGGGCGACCAGCAGCGAATTGGCCACCAGCATGATCTTCGACCACGACGCTTCGTCCGGCAGCAACAACATGGCAAACCAGGCTGCAAAAATCAGGTACCAGGCACGAGACAGGCGCACCTGCGTAAAACGCGCGACGCCCAACAGGAACAGAAAGTGCGCCGTCACCAACAGGCCGTTGGCGAACCAGATACCGATCAGCAACAGGCCACTGATGCGCAGCAAGGCGAGGGTCGAACCCACGGTGATCGTGGCAAATCCTGCGCTCCAGAACAGCAGCGAAGGTTCGCGAATGCTGCGCCACTCGATCGCCAGATACAGCGCGGCGGCCGCTGCGAGGGCGATAGAGAGTGTCAACATCGTTGGAGGGTCGAGCGCCATAGCCGGACGGGTCTGCCTGATCTGCGGGAGAGGGCTGTGATTGTAGCGTTCAAGACTGTTTTTCGCAGGGCTCGTCATCCGTATATCGCACTGTCGATTTCCCGGCGTCTCGTTCGACTACGGTTAAGGAATGCGCCTGATCGTCGGTGTTTCCTGCAAGAGCGCTGTCACGAAGACCAACCGGGAGAAGACCATGCGCACGCTCACCGTTGCCGCTTTCATCAGTCTTGATGGCGTTATTCAAGCACCCGGCGGGCCCGAAGAGGATCCCGACGGCGATTTCCGTTTCGGTGGCTGGATCGTGCCTTACGCCGACGAAGCCTCCGGCCAGGCCATCAACGAGCTGTTCGCGCAGCCGTTCGAGTTGCTGCTGGGGCGCCGCACCTACGACATTTTCGCGGCGTATTGGCCCGGTAAAAACGAGCATCCCATCGGCGACCTGTTCAATCGCGTGGCCAAGCACGTCGCCACGCATCGACCCGATACGCTCGACTGGCAGAACAGCCATGCACTGAAAGGCAACCTTGCCGACGCGATACGCGTGCTCAAGCAGCAGGACGGCCCCCGTTTGTTGACCCAGGGCAGCAGTGATCTGGTGCGCCAATTGCTGGCCGCCGGGTTGGTCGACGAGCTGCGGCTGATGACGTTTCCCGTGGTCCTGGGGCGCGGCAAGCGCCTGTTCGGCGACGATGCGCTGGCGTCGGCGTTCACCCTGGCGCACTCGATCACCACGCCAGCGGGTGTATTGATCAGCCGCTACGAACGCAGCGGCGAAGTACGTACGGGAACGTTCGAAGACGTTGGCTAGGAAAAACCGCCACATTCATTTGGAGAACAAAAATGGTCAGCAAAAACACGATTTGCCTGTGGTATGACGGCACCGCGCTGGACGCCGCGACGTTCTACGCCGAAACATTTCCGGACAGCGCGGTGAACGCTGTCCACCGCGCCCCCGGCGACTATCCGGCGGGCAAGAAGGGCGACGTCCTGACGGTGGAGTTCACGGTGATGGGCATCCCGTGTCTCGGGCTGAACGGCGGGCCGTCGATCAAGCACAACGAGGCCTTCTCGTTTCAGGTGGCGACTGACGATCAGGCCGAGACGGACCGCTTGTGGAACGCGATAGTGGGGAACGGCGGCGAAGAAAACGTCTGCGGCTGGTGCCGGGACAAGTGGGGTTTGTTCTGGCAGATCACCCCTCGGGTGCTGACGGCGGCGATCACTGATCCCGATCCTGCCGCGGCCAAGCGTGCATTTGAGGCGATGATGCAGATGGGCAAGATCGACGTCGCGGCGATTGAAGCGGCGCTCAGGGGTTAGCCGGGTTGAACAAACCACGAGGGTGAGTTTCACCCTCGTGCCACCGCCGGCACCTCTGTTGGCTTCTCGCCCGATGAAACATCGTGCAGGGAGATCTTCGAAGTTTCCGGCAACGCCAGGCCGCCAACCAATGCCAGCACTGCAATCGCAATCAGATAGAACGCTGGCGAGAGATTGCTGCCGGTGGTACTGATCAGCCAGGTCGCCATCAGCGGCGCGGTGCCACCGAACAGGGTGTAGGCCATGTTGTAGGTGATCGCCGATGCGGTGTAGCGAGTGCGTGTCGGGAAGGTTTCCGAGAGCAGGGCGGCGGTCACCACGTTACACAACACGGCGCCAATCGCCAGGAGCATGACGCCAACGATGGAGGCTGCGAACGAGCCGGAGCTGGCCATCATGAACGATGGATACACCGCCACGATTAACAGCGCGCAGGCCGTCATCACCGTCATGCGCCGCCCGACCCGGTCCGAATACAAACCGGCCAACGGGCACATCAGTGCGGCGAAAATCAGTGCAATCAGCGACACCAGCAACGCCGTTGCGCGACTCAGGCCGCCCGCGACCTGCAAGTAAGTCGCGAAGTAGGTGGTGAACATGTAGAACGACAGGGCCGTCAACGAGATGAACGCACCGAGGGAGCAGATGGCCGAACCATGGTTGCGCAGGGTCTCCTTGAGCGGGGAGTGCGCGACGGCATGTTGCTGGGTGACGGCCTGGAACGCCGGGGTTTCATCCATCTTCCAGCGCAGGTAAAGACCGACCAGGCCCAGCGGCGCGGCAATCAGGAACGGCAGGCGCCAGCCCCAACTGCCCATGGCTTCGGCCGACAGTGACGCCTCGAGTGCGTAAGCCACCACGGCTGCCGATGCAAACGCGGCAAAGGTCGACACCGGAATGAAACTGCCATACCAGGCTCTTTTATCGCTGGGGGCATGTTCCATCAAATAGGCGCAGGCACCCGCATATTCGCCCCCGGCGGAAAAACCCTGGGCGCAGCGGATCAGGCTCAGCAGCACCGGTGCCGTGACACCGATCGCGGCGTACGTCGGCAACAAACCGATCAGGGTCGTCGCGCCCGCCATCAGCAGGATGGTCATCGCCAGGGTGCGCTTGCGACCGATCCGGTCACCGAGCATGCCGAAGAAAATCCCGCCCAGGGGCCGAAACGCAAAGGCCACGGCGAATACCGCAAAGGTTTTCAGCAGCGCAACGCTGGCATCGCCGCTGGGGAAAAATTGCTGGGCGATGGTCGTCGCGAGGAAGCCGTAGACGGCAAAGTCAAACCACTCGACGAAATTGCCGATGCCGGCGGCGACAATCACTTTTCTCAGGGTTTGCGGGCTGACCTGCTCTGTCGCGGCGCTTGTCATGCTGAACCTCGATGTCTCATGGGTTTAGCGTTCGATTATCGCGGCAGTCGCTGAAACGTCTCAGCTCAAAAGTGTCGTCGGCATAGTCAGGACCGACTCAAAAACATGCCCAGGCCTCAGCGCAAACTCCACGACACCCCGACATACGCCGCCATACCTTCGCCCGGCGTCGACCGTGCCGCGTCCAGACCTTTGTCGTCGTAGCCCGGTGTGACGGTGGCGGCGTAGTGCTTGTTGGTCAAGTTGCGCAGGTCCAGCCAGGTCTGCCAGTCGCCCTTGGGGGCGTTGTAGCCCACAGTCGCGCCGAACAGCGCGTAAGGGTCGGCGTAATAGCTGTTGGCGTAATCGACCGCAGTTTTCGACACCCACTGCGTATTGAGCCCGGCGAAGAAACCCTGGGGCCAGTCGTAGCGCAGTTCGCCCTGGTAGTAGTGCATCGGCAAGCCCGGCAGGCGGTTGTCGCCGAAGCGGTCGTCGTCGCGGTAGTGGAAGTCGCTGAAGGTGTAGCTCTGGCGCAAGCTCAGTTGACCGCCATCGCCGGACGACCACAGGTTGCTTTGCAGGCTGGCTTCCACGCCCTGGTGCACGGTCGGGCTGGCGTTGAGTTCGTAAGGCGTCACGGCATTGGCATCCGGCAACACCGAGAGCAATTCGTGCTGCACCTGAGCGTAGTACCAGGCCAGGCTCCATTGCCCCATCGTGCTGTCGCCGCGGCCGCCGAGTTCGAGGGTGGTCGCGGTCTGGTTTTGCAGCTTGACCGGATCGCGCTGGGCGCCTGTGGCGACACCGCTACGATCAGGGAAGCGAATGTTGGAGCTGTAAATCAGCGACCACGGGTGCGGCGCTTCGACCGAGCGGCTCAGGTTGCCGAACAGCTGCAAGTCAGGCGTGAGTTGATAGCGCAGGCCCACGCGTGGTGCATAGTCCCAGTCGTTGAGGCTGGTTTTGCCGCCACCTTCCGGGAAGGTCACGGCGCTTTCGCGGCGGGTGTAAATGGCTGCGAGGCCGGTGGTCAGCCACAGGTCGTCGGCGATCTCCAGGTCATTGCCCATATGCAAGACCGTGTCTGAACCCTGGTAGGTGAAGTTGCGAATGGGCGTGCCCGGCGCATAGCCGGCGGTGTTGCCGGTGGGGATGCGCACTGATTCGCTGGCGCCGGCATTGGGCAGGTGCTTCGTCACGCGCAGGCCCAGCGTGCTTTGGCTTTCCAGGCCCCAGAGGGTGTCGCGACGCTTATAGTCGAAGGTGCCGCTGACGTCCGTGTACGCCACCTTCAAGCGGTTGGGACCCTCACGCAAATCCATCGGGTAGTCGTGGTAGACAAGGCCGGTCTGGATACTCGAATCGTCATCGATGTAGTAGGTGGTCTTGTTGCCGAAGAAGGTGCTGCCCGGTTGTTCGCGACGGTCGTCCCGCGCCACGTAAGCGGGGTTGGCCGCCCGTGGGTCGTGCTCGATGGAGTGCTTGGTCACCCGTCCGGCGAGGTCGTTGTCGGTCTGGCGATAGCGCAGGTAGAAACGCGTTTCCAGCTTCGGGTTGAAGCGATAGCCGAAGTTGGCGATGACGCCCTGGCTCTCGCTGGCCGTGTGATCCTGATAGCCGTCGGCGCGCGCATCGGTCGTGGACACGTAGTAGTCGAAATCCCCCAGCACTTGCCCGGAGCTGACCTGGCGCTGCTGATAACCGTGGCTGCCCATGGCGTAGCGCACCTGCAACAGCGGTGCGTCGTAGCCGGTATGGCTGATGTAATCGATGGCACCGCCCAAGGCCAGCGCGCCCCTGTCGAAACCGTTGGCGCCGCGCAGCACTTCAACATGATCGAGCCACAGCGGCTCCAGCAACTCGTAGGGCGTGCCGCCCGGGCCGGTCAGCGGCAGACCATCGAGCATGGCGTACAGCCCCGAGGCATGGGCGCCCGGTGCACGGTTGATCCCCGAGCCACGGATCGAAATCTTCACCCCTTCATTGCCCGCAGACTGGGCATAGACCCCCGGCTGATAGGCCAGCACATCCTGGTTGCTGGCCACGCGGCCCTGAAGGGGGCGGCGCATATCGACCACATTGGTGCCGCCAGGCACCTGGGCAAGCCGGGCCTCGGCGTCCTCGATCGTCTGGTCTTCGCCGCGCTGCTCCTCAGCCTGAATCAGCACCTGTCCCAGCTCCAGGCCTTGGGCATCCTCGGCCATGGCCGGACAGGCAAGCGCCAGCCCCAGCAGCGCAGCGGGCACGGATTTGGGCGAGGGCATCGAGAGAACTCCAGACAGATAGAAACGGGCAGTGAGAACTGCGACGTATGAACTAACGAGTGGAACACATGGCAATTTTGCTTTTTTGCCAGGTCAACGTTCATCCGCTTCGGTGCAGCCATCCTGACCCTGCGCCGACAGGCTGCCGCACAAGAGACGTGCGCCTATCCACGAATGCCTGCTGCGGTGGCTTTCCTGTTCGTGATCACGTCACTTTTGCTCGGCGATCAATCCTGAAAGAACTTCAGCTGAGGTGGTGGTGTGCCGAAAATGGTGGGTCCAGAGGCTGATACCCAGTTGCCCGGAGCGGTCCAGGGATGAACCCACCGTGAGGTCGGTGACGAGCGTTGGATAAAGGCCGGCGTCAAACAGTGCAAAGCCTGCGGCCAGGACACAGGTGTCCGTCTGGATACCGCAAACCAGGACGCGATCCGGCTTCAGGCGCTTCAAATAGTCCATGGTCTCTGGCGAAGGTGCATAGCCGTGCTTGACGAAAACCTGCTCTGTTTTTACCGCGCTGCTGTCGAGCGCCGCAGGGTGCCAGCCGAGCTGTTGATGGAACGGGGTGCGCTGCTCGTCATGCAGCTCGACGGTCGCCACCGCCGGGACAACGTCCGCAAGTTTTTGAATACCCTTCACGAGCCATTCAGGCGGCGAGAAGGTGGATTGAACATCCACAACGAGAAGAACTTGGCGCATGGTCTGGATTCTCCATTCGGCGCGCTACATTATCACCCCGTGCACTCAGCGCCAGTGCACAGCAGGTGTCTGATTGACAGGACTGCTACTCATATCAAGGAGACACCAAGATGGTCGAAGAGATTTTGAAGTCGAAGCTGGTCAATTTTCTGGTGCCCGACGCCCGAGTGGACTACGACACCGTGAGCGATCTGTACGACGAGGCGGGGGTTGGCGATGTGGACGCGCTGGCCGATGTGCTTGAGGTCTTCAGGCACGCATACGGTGGACTTTGGGTTGGCGGGAAGGTGGAGGTGACTCACTCCGTGGTTCGCTTGAGCGCCAATGCCCTGAACCGTGCCATTCAGGATGGAACGATGGATATTGAACTCCCGCTGGCATTGGTCCGCAAGGTCAGCGTGGAAGGTGGGTTTGTCACGAAGATCGTCCGACTGGACACCGACGTTGGCAGCGTTAAATTCCGCTGTTTTGGTGCGAAGGACGTCGCCTCGCTGATCGAGAGAATGACCCACTCGACAGCTGCGATTCTCGCTCGGTAAGCAGGCGTTGCGGAAGGTGCCAGCGCCGCTGGAGAGTGGCGGTAATGCCACTCTCGTTCGCCAGCCTGTGCAGTGTGGGTGTGGGGCAAAAGCGCTGTGCAATGCTGGCCTTGTCACTGGCTTAACCCAACAACTGCTCGCCGAGCAAAACGACCGCGATGATGATCATGGCCGTTCCGGAGAAACGACTGACACATCGGGCCGCGGCGGGGCGTGCTTGCAGTACGGCCTGTGAGCCGAATCCCACGAGCAGATAAATCACGCCACAACTGACCGTGTGGATGAGCCCCAGCGCAATCATCTGCATCGGCACAGGCCAGGCCGCTGCCGCGTCGGTGAATTGCGGCAACAGCGCCAAAAACAGCAAAAACACTTTCGGATTCAGCCCGCTCACACAAAGCCCCTTGATCGCCCAACGCTGCCAGGAGCCCGGCGCCTGAGCATCATCTGAGTGCGGTGTAGCGGGGCGGGCGAGCATGTTGATGCCCAACCACAGCAGATAACCGGCCCCGGCAACGGTCAGCACCGACAAGGCAACGGGATGGTTGGCCACCAGCGTGCCGACGCCCGCGGCAACGATCATCGTGGCAATCAAATGACCGGACAACAGCCCGCCCACGGCGGGTATCACGACCCGGCCCTTCAACCCCGCCGAAATCGCGTAAGCCCAATCTGCACCCGGCGTGATGACGAACAGAATCGACACCGCCCAAAAAGCCACGAAAACACTCAAGGTCATGGCGCTAACCACTTCTGCTGCTGATACACCGTGCTCTGCATCGTCCTGCTCCGAAAAATATGGGTGCGAGGAAGAATAAGGAAATATTGTTAGAATTTACTTTCAAAAATGATCATCAGAATGCGCAGAGTTAGGAGAAAATTCTAAATGGACAGGATTGATCGCAAGATTCTTTCTGAGCTGCAAAAGGACGGTCGCCTGTCGGTCACTGAACTCGCCGAACGCGTGGGCCTGAGCCTTTCCCCTTGCCATCGACGCGTCCGGGCCCTGGAAGAGTCGGGTGTGTTGCTCGGCTACAGAGCACAACTGGACCCAAGCGCATTGGGCCTTAACTTTTCCGCGATGGTGTTTGCCACGTTGCGTGAGGGCGACCGCAAAGCGGTCGAGGCGTTCGAGACGGCGCTTGTCGACATCCCGCAGGTGGTCGATGCCCAGCGGTTGTTCGGCGAACCGGACTATTTGCTGCACGTCATCACTCAGGATTTGCCGGCCTTTCAACGGCTCTACGATGAAAGCCTTTCGACCTTGCCCAACGTGCAGCGGCTGACGTCGACGCTGGTCATGAAACGGGTGGTGCAGGACAGGCCTTTGCCCCTGTGATGAGAGAGGCGGGCAATGGGAAGCACACGATCCCGCGTGGATTTCAGGATGGTCGATGAACACGTAATGCTGGCTTAATTCATGTCCGGTGTTATCGCCTGCGTCGGAACCTGACGACAGGTTGCTGACGACTCAAACCCATCGTAAGAGCCATTTGCAGCGACTACACTCCAGCCCATGAAACGCTATCTGCGGTTTTGCATCATTTTCATGATCAGCCTGGCGCTTCCCCTCAGCGGGATGGCGGGCGTTCAGGCACCGACAGAACCGTGCCCCATGAAGACGATGGGCATGGCGATGATGGACGGCATGGGGATGGACTGCTGCAACGACATGAAAAGCCCCACCGAGCACGGCAAGCCTTGCAAACCAGGCCAGGAATGCAAGACGGGCGGCATGCTGCAAGTCTCGATTATCAAGCCTCCCATAACCGCATTCAGCCCCGTAGCGCTTTCCTTCTTCAGCGATTCCCTGCCCGTGCAAACCCCGTCCGGGGTATGGCGACCGCCCCGCGTTTGATTCCTGTCCCACATCGAACCTCATTCCGCATTAGCGGGATGACCTGGCTGTGCGCATGTCTTTTGACGCGCGCAGTTGATGATCACAGGAATCGTAGACATGAACTCCAAGTGCTATTGCACAGGCTGGCCCCTCGTGGCCGGCCTGGCGGCAAGCGTACTGGCATTGCCGAGCTTCGCTGCCGCACTGACATTCGATGAAGCGTTGCGGCTGGCCGAAAACAATGCGCCGTCACTGACCGCACAAGACGCCAGGATTCAGGCTGCCAGCAGCGCAGCCATCCCGGCGGGTGAACTACCTGATCCCAAGCTGCTTCTGGGAGTGCAGAACTACCCCATAGGCGGTCCGGATCGCTGGAGCCTCGACCAGGATTTCATGACGATGCAAATGGTCGGGGTCCGGCAGGAGATGCCGAACAGCGACAAACGCAAAGCCCGTATCGAGGTCGCCGATGCGGCTGTTGATCGCGCCGCCGCCGAGCGTCGGGTCGAACGTCTGAAGGTCCGCCAGTCCACCGCACTGGCCTGGATCAGCAGTTATTCAATCGAGCGTAAAGATGCGTTGTTCCAGGACTTCTACAAAGAAAACCGCCTGCTGACCGATACCGTCCGGGCCCGGATTGCTGGCGGCCGCGCCCAGCCCGCCGATGCGGTGACACCCAAACAGGAAGCCGCTCAGTTGGCAGAGCAGCAGGACGATCTGATTCTGCAGCGAGCCCAGGCCCGAGCCGCCCTCAAACGCTGGATTGGCTCAGCCGCCAACGACAAGCCTGTGGGCAGCCTGCCTGAATGGCCCGTCGATAGCTCAAGCTACTCCCATCAACTGCAACACCATCCGGAGCTGGCAGCGTTTGCGCCGATGACCCGCGAAGCGCAAGCCAGGGTTCGTGAAGCCGAGTCGGAGAAGCAATCGGATTGGAGTTGGGAGCTTGACTATCAGCATCGTGGCCGACAGTTCGGCGACATGGTCAGCGTGCAGTTTTCCTGGGATCTGCCGTTGTTTCCTGACGCTCGCCAAAACCCGAAAATCGCAGCCAGACACGCTGAACTCAACCAGCTTGAGGCCGAGCGCGAAGCCTTGTCACGCGAGCACACCCAGCAACTGGAGAACCAACTGGCTGACTACGAGCGCCTGAATCGTGCCGTGCGCCGAAACCAGGAAAGCCTGTTGCCGCTGGCCAAGGAAAAGGTCGAACTCAGCATGGCCAGCTACCGGGCCGGCAAAGGCGATTTAGACACCGTTGTGACCGCCCGACGTGAACTCATCGAAGTTCGGCTCAAACAAATCGACGTGGAAGAGCAGCGCGCGCTGACCAGTGCGCGTTTGTATTTTGCTTACGGGGAGGCCAGCCAATGAAACTTGAAAAATGGAACGGGGCATTGCTGGTTAGCCTTTCGCTGGCATTGGGTGTTGCCGGTGGTTACGGGCTCGCGCACCAGCGTATGAGCGCAGCGCCAAATACCGTGGCGGAGCAAGACATCAATGCTGTGCCCGAACGCAAAGCCCTGTATTGGTACGACCCGATGTACCCGCAGCAAAAGTTCGACAAACCGGGCAAGTCCCCCTTCATGGACATGCAACTGGTTCCCCAATACGCCAGCGGCGCAGGAGACCGGGCGACTGTCAGTATCGACCCGGGGGTGACACAGAATCTCGGGCTGCGTTTTGCGACTGTCACCCGTGGAACCTTTCATTCCAGCCTTGACGTGACAGGTGTCCTGGCGCTCAACGAACGTGATGTTGCGGTGATTCAGGCACGCACCGCTGGCTTTGTGGAGCGAGTCTATGCCCATGCTCCCGGAGATGTGCTGAACGCCAACGCAGCGTTGGCGGATATTCTGGTGCCGGAATGGGCTGCGGCTCAGACAGAGTTCCTTGCCCTGAAGCGTAACGGCGACGCTGACCTGTTGGCGGCGGCCCGCCAGCGACTGCAGCTCACCGGAATGCCGGCAGCGCTGATCACTCAGATAGAGCGTAGCGGTAAGGTTCAGCCATACCTGACGCTGACCAGTCCCATCGCCGGTGTGCTGCAAGCGTTGAACGTACGCACGGGCATGACCGTGGCGACGGGCGACACGCTGGCACGCGTCAATGGCTTGAGCAGTGTCTGGCTGGCCGTGGCCGTTCCAGAGTCGCAGGCCGGATCGATCACAGTGGGGCAGATGGTCGAAGCACGGCTGCCAGCCTTCCCAGGGACGGTGCTCAACGGCGAGGTCAGCGCTATTTTGCCCGAGACCAGTGCGGACAGTCGCACCCTGCGTGTGCGGGTGGAACTGCCCAATCCGGACGGCCGCCTCAGGCCGGGTTTGACGGCGCAGGTGCGCCTGAACCGTTCGAGCGAACACAGTGTGTTGTGGGTGCCGAGCGAGGCGGTTATTCGCACGGGGCGGCGGGCCTTGGTGATGCTCGCCGAAGACACCGGCCACTACCGCCCGGTAGAGGTGCAACCCGGACAGGAAAGCGATGGCAAGACGGCCATTTTGAAAGGTCTGGAAGAAGGCTGGAAGGTGGTTACGTCTGGCCAGTTCCTGCTGGACTCGGAGGCCAGTCTCAAGGGCATTGTCGCCAGCACTGAGGACGAGTCGCCACCCAGCGCAGCAGCCTCTGGTATTCATGAGGCGGATGGGGACAAATCGGGGAGCCAGCCATGATTGCGGCCCTGATTCGTTGGTCAGTCGCCAACCGGTTCCTGGTGTTACTGGCGACACTGTTCGTCACGGCGTGGGGCATTTGGTCAGTGCAGAGCACACCCATCGATGCGCTGCCGGATCTCTCGGATGTTCAGGTGATTATCCGCACTCCATTTGCGGGACAAGCGCCGCAGATTGTCGAGAACCAGGTGACCTATCCGTTGGCCACCACCATGCTCTCAGTGCCAGGAGCGAAGACGGTGCGTGGTTATTCCTTCTTCGGTGACAGCTTCGTTTACGTGCTGTTTGAAGACGGCACTGACGTGTACTGGGCCCGTTCGCGGGTGCTGGAATATCTGAGTCAGATACAAAGCCGGTTGCCGGCCAGCGCCAAACCGGCGTTGGGACCGGATGCAACGGGGGTGGGCTGGATCTATCAGTACGCACTGGTGGATCGCAGCGGTGGACACGACCTGGCGCAACTGCGCGCGCTTCAAGACTGGTTCCTCAAGTTTGAACTCAAGACCCTGCCCAACGTTGCGGAAGTGGCCACCGTGGGGGGAATGGTCAAGCAATACCAGGTGCAACTCGATCCGCTGAAACTGGCCAGCTTCGGCATCACTCAGACAGAGGTGACCGAGGCTATCGGCAAGGCCAATCAGGAAACGGGTGGCGCGGTACTGGAGATGGCGGAGACCGAGTTCATCGTGCGCGCTTCCGGTTATCTGAAGACGCTCAATGACTTTCGGGCGATCCCGCTCAAGTTGGGGGCGGATGGTGTGCCGGTGACCCTTGGCGATGTCGCCACTATTCAGTTGGGGCCGGAAATGCGGCGGGGCATTACCGAGCTCGACGGCGAGGGCGAAACCGTCGGTGGCGTGGTGATTTTGCGCAGCGGCAAGAACGCTCGCGAGACGATTGCGGCGGTCAAGACCAAACTCGACGAACTGAAAAGCAGTTTGCCGGCCGGAGTGGAAATCGTCACCACCTACGACCGCAGCAAACTGATCGACCGCGCGGTGGAAAACCTCAGCCATAAGTTGATCGAAGAGTTCATTGTCGTCGCGCTGGTTTGCGGGATCTTCCTTTGGCACTTGCGCT
This sequence comes from Pseudomonas sp. GM60, assembly GCF_000282415.1. NCBI lineage: Bacteria > Pseudomonadati > Pseudomonadota > Gammaproteobacteria > Pseudomonadales > Pseudomonadaceae > Pseudomonas > Pseudomonas sp. GM60. Next base: position 31,470 of record NZ_AKJI01000170.1, on the reverse strand, counting down.
CATCACTGGTGGCGATCATCTCCCTGCCGGTGGGCGTGCTGATGGCCTTCATCATCATGCGTTACCAAGGGATCAACGCCAACATCATGTCCTTGGGCGGGATTGCCATCGCCATCGGCGCCATGGTCGATGCCGCCGTGGTGATGATCGAGAACGCCCACAAGAAGATTGAGGCCTGGCACGCGGCCAATCCGGGGGAGGAACTGAAGGGCGAGCGTCATTGGCACGTCATGACCGAAGCAGCGGCAGAGGTCGGCCCGGCGCTGTTCTTCTGTTTGTTGATCATCACGCTTTCGTTCATTCCGGTGTTCACCCTGGAAGCGCAGGAGGGGCGACTGTTCGGCCCGTTGGCGTTCACCAAAACCTATGCGATGGCCGCGGCGGCGGGGTTGTCGGTGACCTTGGTGCCCGTGCTGATGGGGTACTGGATTCGCGGGCGAATTCCCGGTGAGCAACAAAACCCGTTGAACCGCTGGTTGATCAGGATCTACCAGCCGGCCCTGGAGGCGGTACTGCGCCGTCCCAACGTCACTCTGCTGGTAGCACTGGTGGTGTTTGTCAGTGCGCTATGGCCGATGTCGCGCCTGGGCGGTGAGTTTCTCCCTCCTTTGGACGAAGGCGATCTGCTCTATATGCCTTCCGCTCTCCCGGGGTTGTCGGCACAGAAAGCTGCGCAGTTGCTGCAACAGACCGACCGCCTGATCAAGACGGTGCCCGAAGTCGAGCACGTGTTCGGCAAAGCGGGGCGTGCCGAAACTGCCACCGACCCGGCACCGCTGGAAATGTTCGAAACCACCATTCAATTCAAGCCGCACGAGCAATGGCGGCCAGGCATGACCCAGGAAAAACTGGTGGAAGAACTGGATCGCGTGGTTCGGGTTCCAGGGCTGACCAATATCTGGATACCGCCGATTCGCAACCGTATCGACATGCTTGCCACCGGAATCAAAAGTCCGATCGGAGTGAAAGTCGCCGGCACCCAATTGACGGACATCGATGCTGTCACCCAGGCGGTCGAGCGAGTAGCCAAAGGCGTACCCGGTGTCAGTTCAGCGCTGGCCGAACGCTTGACCGGCGGCCGCTATATCGACGTGGATATCGACCGCAAGGCCGCCGCTCGCTACGGGCTGAATATCGCTGATGTGCAGTCCATCGTGGCCGGCGCTATCGGTGGTGAAAATGTCGGGGAGACCATTGAAGGGCTAGCACGTTTCCCGATCAACGTACGTTACCCACGGGAGTGGCGTGATTCGCTTGGTGCCTTGGAGCAATTGCCGATCTACACGCCGTCAGGCATCCAGATCACCCTGGGGACAGTGGCCAACGTCAAAATCAGCGACGGCCCGGCGATGCTCAAAAGTGAAAACGCGAGGCCTTCAGGCTGGGTGTATATCGATGTGCGTGGCCGGGACATTGCCTCGGTGGTCGCTGATTTGCGCCATGCCGTAAACGAGCAGGTCAAGTTGCAGCCTGGCATGAGCCTGAGCTACTCAGGGCAGTTCGAGTTTCTCGACAGAGCCAATGCACGACTCAAACTGGTGGTGCCAGCCACGCTGTTGATCATCTTCGTGCTGCTCTACCTGACGTTTGCGCGCTTCGATGAGGCTTTGCTGATCATGGCCACGCTGCCATTCGCGCTGACTGGCGGGGCATGGTTCATCTATCTGTTGGGATTCAATCTGTCGGTCGCCACCGGTGTCGGCTTTATCGCCCTGGCCGGTGTTTCCGCCGAGTTTGGCGTGATCATGCTGCTCTATCTGAAAAACGCCTGGGCAGAACGTGAAGACCTCGGCGACAGCACTGAGCGCGGCCTGATTGCGGCGATTCGTGAAGGCGCTGTGCAGCGGGTTCGACCCAAGGCCATGACCGTGGCCGTGATCATTGCCGGCCTGTTACCCATCCTGTTGGGCAGCGGAACCGGCAGTGAAGTGATGAGCCGCATTGCCGCGCCCATGGTCGGCGGCATGATCACGGCTCCTTTGCTTTCCCTGTTTGTCATTCCGGCAGCCTATCGCCTGATGCGCCGCCGACATCTCGTCATTGAATCCACTCACCTTAAAGGAAACGTCGTATGAAACTGACCCATATTGCAGTGACAGGTGCCTTGGTTGCGTTGTCTTTCTTGGCTCGTGCAGAGGACATGCCGGGTATGAAAATGGACGGTATGGAGGGCATGCAGACAAAAGAGACAAAGCAGGCGCCCGTCGCTAATGCCAACGGAACGATCAAGGCTATCGATGCTGCAAGACACACGGTAACCATCTCCCACGGCGCAGTACCCGCCGTGCAATGGCCGCCGATGACCATGGCCTTTTCCGTGACGGATGATCAGATGGCCGGGCTGTCGGCCGGCGACCGTGTCTCGTTTGTTTTCCGGGTCGAGGGTGGCAGCGCGACGATTGTTTCAATCAAAAAATAGGGCAGCGGTGGTGCAAGTGGCCGGCACATTTTGTGTGCCGGTCGTAAGGACAGCTACCGGTGCGGGGCGACTCTCACCCCGCATCGATACGCTGCCGAAAAACAGCTGACTTCAAGACGCGCGCGACTCATGTGTTGCGCTGCTCAAACCCATAGCCGTTACACCGATGCGCGAAAACACCAGCCACACAAACAGCAGCACACTGCAACCAACAAGAATGGAGGCGACGCCAATCAACGGCTCGATGGCCGCGACGCCCTTGAGCCGCAACGTCAGTGCGCCAAGCATCACCGGGACGCCAATGTTATACATCCAGAACTGTGCGGCAGCCGCGCGTCCTTCGGTGATTGACGGGTGCGCTGTGCCGATGATGCCGAACAGGGCCATCGACACCCATCCCAACAGATTGACATGAGCATGTACCGCGAAAAGCGAGTGGTCGCCGGAAGCGCCCATCGCCACGCCCAGCATCACGCCAATGGCGAAGTAGAGGGCAGAGAGCCGAAACCAGGTCCGTGGACGGGGGTTGTGATTCATGGCATTCACCTCATGCGCCCAGAGGCGCGCTCAGTTGCTGAAATATAACGGGCGACCTCTTGTCGGTTGATTGTCGCGTGCCTATTATGAGACTCAAGTCTCATGAATAGACAGAGTCTCATATATTCCATGTCGATCCCGAAGTCAACCCCGTCTGAACCCGGCGGCGATCCGCAAGGCCGCGCCAACCAGAAGCTGCGAACGCGTCAGGCGCTGATCGATGCCGCCATCGCCTTGCGCGACGAGGGCCAAAACCCGACGGTGGCGCAAGTGGCCGAACGCGCGATGGTCTCGCGCGCCACGGCCTATCGCTATTTTCCCTCGACCGAGGCATTGATCAGCGAGACGGCGGCGGATCGTGAAATGAAGCCGCTGGAGAGCTTCTGGCGGCCGGGAGACGACCCGGTCAAGGGCATCGGCCTGGCCGCGAACGCGTTGAACAAACTCTTGATCGACGACGAGATCGGCCTGCACGTGATGGAACGTTCGTTCATGTCGGTGTGGCTCGAAAGTGAGACTCACGAGCCCCTGCGCCCTGGCCGACGCATGAGCTACATCGAACCGATCGTCGACTCGCTGAAGGACGTGCTCCCGCCCCGCGCACGCAAGCGACTGAGGCAGGCGCTGTCGATCGTTATCGGCACCGAGGCGTTGATCGCCGTGCGCGACATCAGTGGCGCGAGCGTCGAAGAATCACTCGACACCGCCGCGTGGGCGGCGAGGGCGCTGGTTCGACAGGCGTTGCAGGAGAATGAAGAGGTTCGGCGAAAGCGCAATTCCGTGTAGGCCGGGTTGCGGGTTTCTTCTGCGCGACACTGAGTTGCCTATGTTTGCTCAGGTAATATGGGTGGCGGCTTTTGGCCGATGGCGGGCAGGAGTCATGCCGCAGAATAGCGATGCCAGATCTTTTTATAGTTGAAAAAAAGCGGACGCCTTCAGCGCCCGTTTTCATTCACTCCTTCGCCAGCGCCCGCAATCGCCGACCAATCACATCCATCAAGTCACAGCCATCGCGCAACGGAATGGCCAGCAGTTTGGAGAAGTCCGACAACACCACCGTGTCGCAACCAATCTCGGCACGAAAGGCGATGTTCTCCAGCACCTGAGTAACTGCGCGAATTCGGTAGTCAGCGGCGGCTTGCAATACGTCGAGTGGGGCTTCGGTGTCGATGAGCAGGGAAGCCGGAACCAGGTCGATTCCAGTGAGGGGCATGTATCGATTCATTTGAAGATCTCTGTTTGATTGGCTCAAAGGCCGTCACTCAGTCGTCGCCAAACGATTGGGTGGCAGCTGTGCGCAGGTTGGCGAACCGGCACAGAGAACACCGGCAGACCCGAAGGTCTCCCGCGCACAGCCGCCATTACAGCGGCCTTGCGGGTGCGACGACCCCTGCAATAAAGCGTAGAGCCCTCGCATGTCGCCAAGCCCGAATCGCCATTTTGGGCGACGGGGCGGACTTTAAGCTTCATCGGAACGGCGGGCAAGGTGAGGAGTTCCGAGGTTTGTGTAGGAATTTTTACAGCGACCTAGGAACGTTATGCCTCTTCCGTTGGCGAGTGTTATCGGCCAGAAGCAGCCACTCAAACACCGAAACCCTTGCCTAATGCCTTATCGATTAACGTAGCCTAAAGAGTTCACCGATCCGCCTTAGCCAAATACCGCTCATCGTGCAGCGGACATCGGATTTTATGGTATTCAGGCTGTATCACTCATGGAAGACAGCGCGCCGATACTTCTTCCGAAGGCCCACGAATTTTTCAGCAAACGGAGTCACCTACATGGACGTCATCAATCAGTTACAACCCGAAGAGTGTGCAGGCATGGAGGATATTCGACGCGAAATCGATGCCCTTGATCAGGTTGTTATCAAACTGTTGGGCAAGCGTTTTCACTATGTACTGGCTGCTTCGAAGTACAAGACCTCAGTGACTTCGGTGCATGCTCCGGAGCGCTTCAAGGCCATGTTGGCGACACGACGCGAGTGGGCCGAGGCTGAGGGCCTGAGCCCGGATGCAATCGAGAAGATGTTCAGTGACCTGGTGAACCACTTCATTGCAGAAGAGATGAAACACTGGGCGGCGCATCAATCCCACACCTGACTTTAGTGTCCAGACTGTCCGCCATGGGGCGTCAACCACCCTTCCTGTCAGCTGCAATCGGCCAGAAGCAGCCGGTGGACGGAGCGATAGCAAATGAGTGGCTATGCTTGGTCTACTGCCGGAACTGATTGAGCAGATTGGGCTTTCCGTCCATGGTGTATAAACCCCTTCAGCGGTCACCCGACTGTCACAATGCCCGGCCTATTCAGGGATAGACGACAGAAAAAGGAATGTTTTCCACCAAGCCCGTGAAGGCGTTATCACCCCACTTGGGGTCTATTTAGAGTTAGGCCCAAAGAGGAAGTCCGCCATGACTGTAGTCGATCGCCTCAGGTATTTGCGCGTCGTTCTAGTTTTGGCTGGCCTCGCGTGCCTTGCTCTCTACCCACTTATGTTGTCCTGGCCGTCCGGCTGGGCCTGGCACATCGGTCACTCGGACTACCCGATGATGATCGTTGGTATCTACGCCACACTTGGCGTGTTCTTGATCCTGGCCGCACGCGATCCATTAGCCAATCTGAGCCTAATCTGGTTCACCGTGTGGTCTAGCGCCGTACACGGAGGAATCATGACCGTCCAGGCGGTCACCCAGCCGGGACAAATGGGGCACTTGGCAGGTGACGTGCCGGCGCTCTTCATCGTGGCGTTTGCCTTGGCCATCTTGACGCCCCGCTCGTAATTGACTGCTAGACCCCGATCACACAATGGGGCCTAAGAGCAGGTTTGACTGTCAGGATCGAGACTAGAGTCGCGTTTCTACGCAAAATTTTGGTCTGCAGATCAACCAACGCCGACAGATTTTACGTAGCAACGCAGCCTTCAAGACTGTGTCCACGCTTTTTCACAGAAAAAAGGGGGCAGAATTATTTCTGAAAAAATAAATCTGTCCCCTTTAAGCGCTTTACAGCGCTTTACAGCGCTTTACGGTCTTTACGCACCTTTACGCAGTGCGCAGCGTTATGCGCCGTAGAGCGGCCAGCGTATTACCTTTCCGGGTTATGCGCCCTACAGGACTAACGATGGTTGCAATAGCGTTCGGTCAAGGACTGCACGCGGGTGACGTAGGATTGCGTCTCGGCGTAGGGAGCCCCCCGTTTCGCTCGACCACGATGGGGAATGGGGGGCGGATCTATTTTGAGCGCAGTAAATAAATCCCCCCCCATTATTCGTAATTATATCTTGTCCTCTAGCTTGGCCGCTTGAGGCACGGTGACCAGACTCTCTAATTTTTCTTTCAATTCATTCTTGGGTATCGCTTCGGACACTTTACTTACGATAGGGTGTGTTTTTAATCTAATTTCTCCAGTCACCTTTGCTAGCCTGAGGGCAATTGCCACAATCAGCGAAAGCGTTGACAGAATCTTAAGAAAAAGGAGATGGCTTTTATATGTGCTGGCAATTTTTCTAATATCCTGAATTGATTGCGCCTGATTTTCATATTCAGTAAATGCTTGTTTAAAATTCTTCACCTTTGCAGCAAGAACCTGACTTTTTATTTTTCCTGTATCTACGTTTACTATTTCAAAATGCATAAAAATACTCGGATCTACTACAGTGCTTCTGGGTTTGGCGGGACGAATTATTTGAAACGTTTTGCAAGCATCCGCTAGCTCGGCACCTAAGTTATTGGAATCTTCATCATTGTCAGCGGGAGGTGTTTGCAGGCAAATTGACGAACCGCTTAGCTCCGACGCGGCAATATTTAGATTCTGAGCATCAAGTCGACCGAAGCTTTCTTCCATGCTTAAGCTAGCCATTTTAGAATCCAAGCCAATCTGAATGAATTGGAGCATTAGTCCCATCGAGCCTATAGCTATCCAGACATAGTCGACTTTTTTCCAGCCAATATCATTCAGCCGCCTTAGATACGTACGGCTTCCAGAAACGTATAGCCAGCAAAACAAGATATAAAGGCCCAAAATGCCTAATATCACGAAGAGTGTATAACCAATCATCTCGCAAACTAACGAAAAATCCATATCACACCTTTTCCTGTAGAAATAGCCAGTCCTTTTTCGGCCGCGATATTGATAGCTTGAGCTCAATAAGTCCTTCGCATTAAAAAGTACAATCGAACTTTTCATTTGGATGTGGTTTTCACCGAGCAATAGGCTTGCGGTGGAGGACCAGCCCTGACATGGGGTGTTCTGCGGGGACGGCGGGCGTTCAATCGTTGGCACGGAAAGTAGACCTACTTTGGTACAAAGCAGCTATTGTCGACCGGTTGAATCCACAGCCAAAAGCGGACGTTGGTGGCAGGTGCTACGAGCTTGGCTGTCGGTGCCGGGCATAGAGTATTGAACCGCTCACTCCCGACGTTCCTCTCATTTGCAGTTCAAAAATATTCGGATACCCCTTGATCAACTCACTGAGTTTTTTATAACCATGGGTGCGGGGATCGAATTCAGGTCTCAATTTGCTGATGTTGGTGCCCAGCGCACCCAAGTGAGCCCAGCCGTCCTCGTCGGCAATGTCATCCAGGATCTTTGCAATGAAACTTACGGGTGCCTTGGGTAGCTTCTTTACCTCTAGGGTACTGGCGACTTTGACGGCCTGGATTGCGGCGGATGACTCGGGATCGGGTCGATCATGCCCATTGCTCGAAGCAACAAGCGCTTCACTGCGCAGCAATTCGGTATAGATGAACTTGTCGCAGGCTGACACAAACGGTCTTGGGGTTTTTTCTTCACCAAACCCGTAGACGGTCAAACCTTCTTCACGTAGCCGCGAAGCGAGGCGTGTGAAGTCACTGTCGCTCGAAACCAGGCAGAAGCCGTTGAAGCGTCGGGTGTACAGCAGGTCCATTGCGTCGATGATCAAGGCGCTGTCTGTTGCGTTCTTACCTTTGGTATACGCGAACTGTTGGATGGGCTGAATCGAATGGTCGAGTAGCACCTTTTTCCATCCACCCAACTGAGGACCAGTCCAGTCGCCATAGATCCGCTTGACGTTGGCGACGCCATACTTGGCGATCTCTTCGAACAAACCTTCAACAATTGCTGCGGGGGCATTGTCGGCGTCGATCAACACTGCCAAATGTTTTTGGGTGGGAGTGGGAGCGTGGATGGCCATGGGTCGTCCTTGAGTTGAGGGCTCCAACATACCGTTAAATCACGGATGAACAAAGGGGCCACGGCTTCGCGCTAGTGTGATGTTCGCGAAATAACTCTCTCCGTACGTGCACTAGACTTCAGGTGCCATTCCTACCTTGGAGAACTCCTGGTGAGCGCCCTGAAAATTACGCACCGGCGAACACACGATGTAATGGAAGCTCAGGTACGTGGGTAAGTTATTTTGAAAGCAGCATGATCGGGATGTCGGAGTATCGAATTCTGCACTAATACTGGAAATCAGCATGCGACATGCATTATGAGTACCTTAATATTAGGATCTAGCGATAAACATCCAGACGAAGAAAATAAGCTCTAGTACAACTAGAACGGCCAGCGCCTTATTAAAAAATTTGAATGCTTCACCTATAGGCTTTCCTGTGGCCTTTCTGTAATCGACAAATGAGTGGGTCGCGAATGCTAGTGCCGGTATAAAACCTAACAAGAACCACGCAAAATCAGCCATTAGCGACACTCCTCAACCTTTCTTTACGGAAGCTCAGATCAACTTGCAAGGCACCTGCCACGAGTTGAAAGTCCCATGACGTTCAGCGCCAAGTTGTCGCGAAAGCATCCTATTCTCGGGCTTTCAGCTCATTTCTATGCGCTACACGCGCAACTCACCCATACCCATCAGCCATCCACAGGTTGGACACGGCGAACAGAGTGGCCAACTGAGCGGTGTTCTTCATCACTCCACGATAGCGTACCTTCAGATAACCGAACTGGCGCTTGATCACCCGAAGCGCGACCTCCCCGGTACGTTTGGAACGCAGAGGGAGAGGAAATCTTGAGCAAGATCCGGTGAGCACACGATGTGATGGAGGCGAAGGTGCGTGGGTAAGTTATTTCGAAAACAGCACACTATAGTGCGTGTTTACCAACGGCTACGAGTTTGCGGTAATGTGCAAAACGGAACCGGTTAAACAATGACTTTCAATCGACCGACAGCAGTCGGTAGTCAGAGGCTGCTTTGGGTCGGTTGCGTCCTTCGCGACAGACAACATTCGACCCATAGCGGTCTCTCGCATGTGGTTGCAATTGACCAGTTCAGGGCGGCACCTCTCTTCGTTACATAGCATCTTGTCACTGGTCTGATTCGCTCACGTACGAGTAAACAAAGTGGGCAAACAAGTACGGCCTAGCTAGGATTTGAGCCCCTAGACGGGGTAGGAGCGCAGCGGACTAGCAATGATCGGCTCTAAACAAAAAATGCCGTGATAGCATTTTGATCTAAGAGTTTTTAATTCACCCGACGCACCTAGTCTACGCTCGCATTAGTGTCCCTTCGTCAGGGGCAGAGCCGAGTCGCGTACATTTGGGCACGACTGTCGATAAGGATGAAGGTACGGTCGCCGACGCTGCCAGAGTGTCCAATGATGCGATCGAAGATGAAAGACGTGGTCTTTTATATAACATCAGGATTCGATTGTTGAAGGATACAGTTGTGGTGATAGGGTAGGGTATTCAGTTGGCACTTTGGGGGCGGTTTCAGCTGAAGTAAAACTGATAGCGGAAGAGTGATTGGTTGTGTGCTAATTCCTCTAGATCGCCATATTTCTGGAAGTGTGAGGGAGCGATGCTGTGAGGTTTTTTATTCTGGTTGCGGTAGTGTTAGCTACTGTGTGGATGTGGCGTAGTGTCATGACTGAAAGTCAGCAGGTCAATTATTTTTTGGTAGATGGCGTGAAGTACTGTTTAAATTCAGATTTGATTTCTAAAGGAGTTAGTTCAAAGGGGGCGCATCAGACGCTTTTGATCAACGGTGTAGATATCGTTGGTAGTAGTGTTGGAAAGGTTACGGTGCTTGTTGATCGTAATGATGTTGGCATGAATGACCCAGGTAGGTCTGCTTACGAATTCAACACAAGAGGGGGGAGGACCTTGGAGGTGGTGGAGGCGACGAATGATTTCGTGGTCTATCGCTTTGATGAGGTTGACCGCAAGAAAGAATTGATTTTTAAAGATTTGCGTGATGAAAAATATTTTTACTATGATTGTATGTTTCGGTTTACCTGCTCTATTCGCGGGACTTATGAAGGGGAAATTAGATTGCGAGTGGATTTGCACCCTGGTGAAAGAATGCTTTCTAACGATAGAGTATTAAGGATTTATCGGGCGGTTAAACATATTGTCTTCGGGACTTGCGCGAAGGGCCCATGTTGAGTTTATCGCTAGAGTTTTTTATATGCTACTGCCAACACTCGGGAACAGCAGCCCATTACGTTGAAGATCAGGGAGCTGTCTATTGCACTCTTACCTTTGGTGTACGCAAGTTGTTGGATGGGCTGAATCTAATGGTCGAGTAGCACCTTCTTCCATCCACCCAACTGAAGACCAATCCGGTCGCCATTGATCCGTTTGACATTGGCGACGCCGTACTTGGCGACTTCTTCGAGTAAACATTCGGCAATTGCTGCAACGGCAAGTCTTCTGTTTCTTGCAGGAATTTGGGAATGACCGCTTTTGGCCGATTTCTGCCTTCCACGACCGGCTGAAATCGACCCTCAACTGCCTGTCAGGACCGGTACGGAGCCTACTCAGCCATGATCAGCTTGTAGCGCTTCTGGTACTCATCATAAGGGAGGCCCTGTTGTTCAAGCTGTTTGAGCTGTCGCTGTTGGTACGCGTCTTTAGTCATGAGCGCGGCACCGGTCCCGGAATTTGACTCCTTAGCTCCCTTCAAGCCTGCGGCACCGTTTGGAAACAGCTGATTGGTCAGCTCTGTGATTTTTTTCTCAGCATTAATGAATTTATCAATGACCCGGCCGCCCCCCCAACGCGAGTCATATTCAGCTTGGCCCACCTGCTGGCCGTACTGATAAACGCGGATATCTGCATAGCTCATGTAAATAGCTAAGTCCCACGACCAGGTACCGATATAAGTCGTTGAAAGAGGACAGCTGGACGGGCTACTGCCTGGCGGAAGCCGACGCGTATGGAATCCTTTGTTTTTGAGCAGGTTTTCATAGGCAGTGTTGAATCCTTCTCGCAGTCCTTCGGCGGGGATCAGACAGATCTCTGGCGTCATCTCGGAAGACAGCTCAGCAGGCGTCACGGTTTGCTTGATGCTGCAGCCAGATGCCAAAAAAGTTGCCGCCAGGATGATCGGGATATAAAGAGTGCGCATGGCGACCTCCGTGTCATGAATGAGCCTCGGAAGGTATCACGGGTCTTTCCGGTCAAGCTGAGTTGTTTGTGGTTGTGCGTTCACGACCCATAGCGGCCCTTCGCGGAGGGCAACTAACGGCCAGGAGCAGTCACTTAGTGCGCTTACAAAAGGAGGGAGGATTCAGTTTCCCATTCAACTGACCTTGCTGCGATACCAGACGGTAGTACGTTCATTATCAGCCTGGAATTTTCGTATTTCGAACTGCCGTGATTCGTGCAGGACATGCCTCCAGCTGCTGCAACCGTAGCGCTTGGGCGTCTGTTCGGGATAGGTACCACCAATCCAGCGAATGGATGCTTCCAGTCGGGTCCAGCCACCTTCGGCAAGCTTCGTTTCTGCTTCACGTAAACAGCAGCAAATCCCACTGCCAGGTCAATCGACTGAGCCATCCACCCGGATACCGTCGAGAGCATCTTCAAATGTTTGGCTCTGTATAATCGAAGCCAATTTAGCTTGTGCCTCAATCATGTTTTTGGCCCAACATTGCAGACTCAGGCAATGCCGATTGATGGTTTCGTAGCTTTCCTCCAGAAAACCATCCGCCGCCTGGCAGCCCGATTCAGACCAGAGATCGAAACGCTCAATGAATTGGTGGACCAGGCTATTGCGCAGGTCAACCAGCTCCTTGAGATCGGCCTTCATAGCCTCGTAGTCCTCGGCTGTCATTTCCAACTGGTATCGATGCCTGAGCCAGATCTGGTCACCGACATCGGCTTCGGTCTGTGACTCTTCTTCATTTGGGAGCGGCGGGGTCAGAAAGCTTTCGGTCAACATCCCCATCAACGTACCCATCGTCATTTTCTTTGCACATTTGACCTTATGGCGACGGATCTCAGAAATCTGATCTACAAGACCGGTCAGTTCGCAATGCACGACAATGGCTTTCAGCTGCCGTTCGTATTGTTGCAAGCGCAACAGACAGCGTCCGAGCTTGCGCTGCACTATGTGTTGAGTAGCAGGTACATCATCCGAGGGCACGGTAGTGACTTCATCCATGATTAACGACTCAGGCATAAGTGGTAGGACTGGAGCGTTCACCGCAATACGCTTGCCCTGCCAGGAAGGCTTGCAACGCGTAAATCGGACGCCTATCAAGCTCAGTGTAGGTTGAGTCAATCCGTTCGGACTTTTTCAAAAGAATTAGTCGATATCTGCGTCTGTGCAGGCTTTCATCGAACAAAACCGGGACGTCTATGCGTGACGACTCGCAGCGTCGAGCCTGGCTTGTGTGACAGTCGGCGCGCTTTAGCGGATGACTGAACTGAGCCCGCAAGGAGGAAGAAATACGTCATGAACGCCTTACTGGAATTACACGGTGCGCCCACAGGCAATTGCATCCGGGCAGCCATCGCCCTCGAAGAAGCGGGGCTGGCGTACACGGTTCGACTGGTGGATCTTTCAAAAGGCCAGCAAACAGGGGCGGATCATCGGTCCCTGAATCCGGCTGGGAAGGTCCCGGTATTGGTCGAACGAAAGGGCGATGAGCCTGCCTTTGTGCTCACTCAGTCGAACGCGATCATTTTCTACGCTGCCGAAAAGGCTCCAGAACGGCTCTTGCCCAGTGCCGCTGGCCACAGAGCTACGGTGTATGAGCGATTCTTCTTCTTTTTGACCGATGTCATCGCACCGGGCCATTCGGCGTTCTTCCTTCGCGGCCAAGGGCTCAACGACGGCTCTGCGCGGCTGGTCGAGCGCATGCTTTCGTCAATTGAGTTGGCTGAGCAGTTCGTCAGTGCTGATGCTTATATGGCGGGAAGCTGTTTTTCCATCGCGGATATCGCGGCCTACAGCATCATGTCGTCAGTGGAGGCAGATATCCCGTGGGATCGCTTGCCCAAGCTTCGCCGCTGGTACGAAAGGGTAGGTGTTCGACCCAGTGTGGTCAGGGGATTTCAGGCATTCAGCTCGCGGTAAACTGTTGGCGTCCGGAAGTTTTAGAGGCTTTTTGCTCAACGCATGCTTCAGTCCTGATATTCGTTTGTTGAACTCGGGCTGACAGCACCTATCTAAAAATGTGGGGTAACGTCCCACACAAAGATGCTGACTGGCTCTCAGGGATCGTGCGGAAACCGCAGTTGCTGGTTAATGCTGCAGATTTATGGCCGTGCCGGTTGGCTGGCCGCTCCAATGGGCGGCCGGGAACTCACTGGATATTGCGTTCGATAGGGACATGACTGCGCAACTCCAAGCGGAGGTGCATCATGCTGATCAAGAAATGTTTGTTGGCTCTGGCAATTGGCGGGGTCCTGTCGGCATCGACTGTTCTAGTGCCTGATTACATCAGTAGTTTCTCCAGCGTGTATGCCAAAGATGGCGGCAGCGGTGGTGGCGGCGGTAACAGCGGAGGCGGTGGTGGTCACGGTGGCGGTGGCGGCTCCGGTAGTGGAGGCTCCGGAGGCAGTGGTCACGGTGGCAGCGGCCATGGAGATGGTGGTGGTCATGGTGCAACAGGCCATGACGGTGACGGTCATGGTGGTGTTGCCGGGAACAGAGGCCCGGGCAACGCGCATGACAACGATGCCGCAGATGCAGCCAGAGACGCTGCCAGAAACGATGCAAATGCAGCCAGAGATGCTGCCAGAGCTGATGCAGATGCAGCCCGGGATGCTGCAAGGGCTACTGCAAATGCAGCCAGAGATGCCGCCAGAGCTGAGGCGGATGCAGCCAGGGACGCTGCAAAAGCTGCTGGCATACCGGGCGAAGATGCAGCCAGAGATGCTGCCCGGGCCGCTGCCGACGCAGCCAGGGACGCAGCCAAAGCAGAAGCCGATGCGGCCAGAGATGCCGCCCGGGCTGCTGCAGATGCGGCGAGGGACGCTGCCAAGGTAGAGGCAAACGCAGCCAGAGAGGCTGCCAAAGTTGAGGCGAGGGACGCCAGAGAGGATGTGGCGGACGCCCCGGATGCCCCAGACGCGCCGGATATCGACGCGGTTGAGGTACAAAACTAGGCCTGCACGTTTCGCAATGAACACGGCAGGCATACCCGTAGCAAACGTCCGAGAATTTGAAGGACGTATTGGCAATGAGTCGCAAGCCCCGAAGCGTCACGGGGCTTGCAACTTCTTTTGACCGATTTCTGCCGGCCTTCATCGGCAGCATTGGGTCGAAAACTGCCTCTGGCTCTCATGTTTGAGTGGGCGCCCGTACCTTATAAATACCCGTCAGCGACAAAGAGTATCTGCCAATCCTCTGGCCTGCTGAGTCGCAGCCTCACGTGCATCAAGATCCACGTCTTCCCCCAGGATGGTCTTCTCCACAATCACCGAATGCACATCGGTCACGCCGATGAATTGCAGCCAGGCTTCCACGTAGGGCTTCTGGAAGTCGAAGCGTTCCGCCGGCGTGATCGACTGCGCCGAAAAATCCAGGCCTCGGGCGTACGCCACTACGGCGATTTTGTTGTGCAGCATGCCTTCCAGACCGCGTTCCGGATCGAAGCTGAACAGGATGTCTTTCTGCGATATCAGGTCGATGAAATGCTTGAGCTTGTACGGGATGCTGAAATTCCAAAGCGGTACGGACATCACGAGCACATCCGCGCGATGCAGGTGCGCAGCCAGGTCCTTCAAGGTGTTCCAGGCCTCCTGTTGCGCTGGGCTCAAGGCAGTGCCGTTGAGTCCTGCGTATTTGGCTTCCATTGCCAGCTCATCGAATTCCGGCAACGCCATGTTCCAGAGGTCGAGGGTGATGATGTCGGTGTCCGGGGTGTTTTCTCGAAAACGCGCAATGAAGCTGCGGGCGACTTCAAGGGACGCCGAGCGCTGCTTGCGTGGAGAACATTCAATATGGAGCAGAGTAGTCATGGCACGCCTCGAGTGGTGGGGTAGGGAGGCATTGCAACATAGTTGTATTTGAAATATAAATCGTAAATTACTAGTCGATTAATCACGTAAAAAACTATGTTTGATTCGCTGCTACTCAAAACATTTGTCGCTGTGGTCGACGAAGAAGGCTTCAGCCGTGCAGCGCAAAAGCTGCACCTGACTCAGTCTGCGGTTAGCGGCCATGTGCGGCGATTGGAAGAACAGATTGGTAAACCCCTGTTGACGCGTACCACCCGTTCCCAGCAATTGACGCCCGATGGCGAGCGCTTGCTTTCTTATGCGCGCACGATCCTTGTGCTGAACCGTGATGCCTGGGCGGAACTGACGCGTACGCCATTTCACGGGCGGCTGCGGATCGGAATATCCGAGGATTTTGTCGAGTCCCGACTACTGCGCGCTTTTCAGGATTTCGCGGCGCAGTACCCTGGGATGGAGATCGACGTGCAGGTGAGCATTCCCGGCACGTTGCTGGCGCTGATGAAGCAAGGGCATCTGGAGTTGGTTATCGGCTCACTGTGCGAAACCAGTGAAGCGGGGAAATTGTTGTGGCAAGAGCCGCTGGTGTGGGCCTGGTCGGCGCAACCCGTCACCCGGTTACCGACGCCGTTGCCACTGGCCCTGTTCCCCGAGCCGTGCCCTTATCGCGAGGTTGCGTTGAAGCGACTGGCTCAGGCTGGGATCGCCCAACGCACGGCGATGTTATGCAGCAGCACCGCCGGGTTGCGGGCGGCGGCGCTTGCAGGCTTCGCGGTTGCGCCCATGACACTCAGTCAGTTGGGGCAAGGGTTGGTGGTTCTTGGGGCTGAACAAGGGTTACCGGAGTTGCCGGATGCAGAGTTTCGGCTGTTTACCTCGCCTGAAGCGGATCAGGCGATGGTGGCGGCGGTTACTCAGCTCATCGTGGAGTATTGCTCCACGCGCAGGGCTTAATGGTCATTTCAAAGGCCAGTATTGAATGCGCTTGGTCGATAATCTTCATTGGTTGCGGACGCTCAGACTTCACTTGGGAAGCACTGAGCGAATATCCGATTCATACCTCGTCGAGGTTTTCAGCCTGATTTCTACAGCCTGGTGTTACAGGCAGATTTAACGACGATAGTAGCGGCGATCGTCCTCGTAGCGGTGCCGCATGGACCGATCCTGGTGACGCTCCCAATAACGATGGCGTTCGGCATCCCGGCGGGCTTGCTCTCTACGCCACTGTTCTCTACGCCAATCGTCTCGGCGCCAATCGTCTCTACGATCATGCCAACGGTCGTCATGCCAGTATCGGTCATCATGGGCAAGCAACGGCCCTGGCTGGTTGCCGGCCATACTGGCCACGGTCGGCCAAGGGCTGCCGGCAGCCTGGGCCGGCGCCTGAACGGCCGCCACTTCAGTTGCGAAAACAGGGGTTGAGGTCTTCATCTGTGTTGCTGATGCCGAGCCCACTGCCGCGAACGCGAACAGGCCGAAGAGCACCATCCGTAGGTCATGGAATTTCATGAGCGAAGACAACCTCTGAATTGACATGTTGATGTGTAGCCATCTGGCTGCGGGAAGCCTGCGGGTTAGCGCTTACCGAGCGAATGTGCCTGTCCACATAGACCTGTAAATAGGGAAAAGTTCTAGGGCGCCGCTGTTTAAATAGCCGGCGATCTCACTGTTCGACCCCTTTTTGAAGTTTGCTTTGTCCATGCCCGCTTCTGGCCGTTTTCTGCTCTGCGTGAAGCATTCTGGTGTTCTGCGTCGTCGCGTCGCGTCGTTTTGTTCTGTCGCTGCAGAGCGAAGAGCGCCCGCGCAAAGCAACAGCGCATCAACCACCCTGATCGAAACAGCCTCGCGGAAGTATGAAAATGGCCAACTGGACCAGGCCGCCACGCTGGAGCGTGCCCTGCATATCCAGCCGAACAATCCCGCGACACTGCATTACCTTGGTGTGTTGCGTCTTCAGCAGGGGCAGTACCAGCAGGCTGAAACCTTGGTGGCGCGCTCGAACATGCGGGTTGGGCGCAACGTCGAGTTGCGTAACCGTAACTTCCAATTGATCCAGGCAGCGCAGCAGGCCCAATCCTACCTGGTGCGCGGTTGAGTTTCTGAGTGTCCGCTTTTGCAAACTTGCCATTCGTCACGAGCTCGTGGCGAAGTCAGCATTGTTTCAATTGAAGAGAGACATGACCCCTTTCTCGTTACTGCTCAAGCATCAAGCTACGCCAAATGATGATAGGTTTTTCTACAGGTGCGACTTCCGGTTGCAACTGCTCCTGTGTGTGTCTGTTGTGCGGTGGCGGCTCCTCTGGTTCAGGCGCTGGAGTCTGATACTTGGCGGCATGCACGTTATCTACTGACATTTTTTGTAGTGCGCTTATTTGATTGTTACGGTGACTTTGCCTTTTGATCTGCCCTGCTCGACGTACCGCAACGCCTCTGCAGTCGATTCAAAAGGGAAGGAACGATCGATGACCGGTTTGATGACGCCAGCCTCGATAAGCGAGGTGATTTTTTGCAGTTGTATCCCGTTGGCACGCATAAACAAAAATACATAGCTCACCCCATGTTTGCGGGCTTTTCTGCGAATACCGCTGCTCAGCAGGCGCATGACTTGCCCCAGCACCCAGGACAAGCCTTGCTCTTGGGCAAATTGCGCGGTCGGCGGCCCCGAAAGGGAAATGAGTTGTCCACCAGGCTTGAGAACCTTGATCGATTTCTTCAGTACATCGGCGCCGAGGCTGTTCAACACCACGTCGAAATCGCGTAACTCGTTTGCAAAATCCTGATGTTTGTAATCGATGACCACATCCGCCCCGAGTGCTTTCACCCATTCGACATTCGCCGTGCTGGTGGTGGTCGCAACGAAGGCGCCGAGGTGTTTGGCGAGCTGGATGGCAAGCGTGCCGACACCGCCGGATCCGGCATGAATCAACACCTTCTGGCCTTTTTTCACATGGGCGGTCTCAATCAGCGCCTGCCAGGCCGTCAAGACGGCCAAGGGGATGGAAGCCGCTTCGGCCATGTCGAGATTCGAGGGTTTTAGCGCGAGCGCGTTTTCGTTCACGGCGATCAGTTCAGCAAACGTCCCGATCCGTGCCTCTGGAGGACGTGCATAGACTTCGTCTCCTGGCTTGAATCGCTTCACCGCAGAACCCGTGCGAACGACCACTCCGGCCAGGTCATTGCCCAATACCAATGGAAATGTATAGGGCAGGATCAGTTTGAACTCCCCCGTTTTGATCTTCGAGTCCAGCGGGTTCACGCTCGTTGCATGCACCTGGATCAGAACGTCATGCACACCGACCGCAGGGTCGGGCACTTCGCCAATCATTCCGTTCTGCTTGCCGTAGCGGTCGATAAAAAATGCCTTCATGTTGCAGCTGCTCTTGTCGGTGGAATGAGAATGGGGCGCGGCCCCGATAACGTTGATGCGATTAGATGTGCAGGCTGTCAGGAGTCGAGGAACGCCAAAGCCTTGGCCACGAAATCGGTATGGTGCTGAAAAATGCTGCCGTGCCCGGCATCCGGATAAATGATCAGTTGCGCGTTGGGGATTCGCTTTGCCAGATCAATCGAGTTCACGGTGGGCACCATGATGTCGTTGTCCCCGTTGGCTATCAGGGTCAGCATCGGCAGGCGACTGAGATCTTGCGGCGCTTGCTTGCCCCACGCAGTAATGGCTTTGAACTGCCGTAAAAATGCGCCGGGTGTCGGGCCTTTGCTCCGGTTTTGCTGGCGTTCTTTCAAACGTTGCAAATACTCGGACGCGGCACGTTGGCCGTTGGCCGTGGTAGTAAAGAACAGGTAGAACTTGGGGTCTCGCAGCGTCAGCAAACCTTTGATGATCAATGGCCAGGTCACCGAACCGACCCTGTCGATGCCTGTGCCACCGGCCGGTCCGGTTCCGGTGAGGATCAATCTGCGCACTCGTTCGGGGGCTTTCAGAGCGATGTCTTGAGCGACGAAGCCGCCGAGTGAAAAGCCAAGCAGGTCAACCTTGTCAAAACCCAGCGCACGAATCAGGCCGATTGCATCGTCAGCCATCTCACCGACGGTCAATGGCGCGGCGCCCCCCGAGCCACCGAGACCGCGGTAATCAGTCGTGATGACACGCCGGTTTTTTGCCAGGCCGTCGATGATCCAGGGGTCAAAGTTATCCAACACTGCCCCCCAATGGTTGAGCATGACCAGCGGGACCTCCGTCCTGGGTCCCAGGTCACGATAGGCGAAGGGTATCCCGCCAATCAGAACCGACTGGTTCGCCGCGCTGATAAATGACGACTGCGAACCCGGGTGATTACGTGTCGCTATAAGGGTCATGTTTACTCCGTCCGATTGCGGGGCGAGGCGGACCTGCTCGACATGGGTCAGACTTGAGTCAAATAGCGTTGCGCCACGGCGGATTGCCTGATCTGCGACAAAAGACCCTGACGCGCGGTTTGCAGGGCATCCCAGCGCTCGCCTTCATGCAACGGAGGAATGGTCACCGGCTCGCGACGGTCGAAGCCAACCAGTGCGGCATCGACCAGATCACCCACTTCCATGATTTCGCTCAAGGTGTTGATGTCGATACCGGCGCGATCCCAAATCTCCGTGCGGGTGGCGGCGGGCAGTACGGCTTGCACATAAACACCCAGAGGCGAAAGTTCCAGGCTCAGGCCTTGGGAAAGGAACAGCACAAACGCCTTGGTCGCCCCATAGACCGACATGCCGAACTCAGGCGCCAGACCCACAACCGAACCGATGTTGATGATCGCGCCTTCACCTGCTTTGGCCAGGCGTGGCGCGATGGCGCTGGCGAGCCGCACCAGCGCGGTGGTGTTGAGGGCCACCAGTTGCGCAACGCTGTCGGTGCTTTGCTCGATGAAGTTGCCGGACTGTGCGGCGCCGGCATTGTTGACGAGGATGCCGATGCGCGCGTCATCCCGCAGGCGCGCTTCGACGGTGTGCAGGTCGCTGAGTTGAGTCAGGTCGGCCTGAAGCACTTCAATGGCGACGTTGTGTTCGCCACGCAACTTCGCGGCGAGCGTTTCCAGGCGCGATTGGTCGCGGGCGACCAACACCAGATCATGCCCGCGTTGGGCGAAACGCTCGGCGTAAACCGCGCCGATGCCGGTGGAAGCGCCAGTGATGAGAACGGTAGGGCGAGTGGTCATGATGTCAGCTCTTTATCAGGAATATGGATTGGATTGATGCACGAATAAAACCAGGCTCGATCAGCCAATGCCTAGTTCGCAGCAGCGCTTGATTCCGCAAGTGTCGGGTAGTCGATGTATCCCGCCGCACCGCCGCCGTAGAGCGTGGAGGGGTCGAAGGCGGACAGTGGCGCACCGGTCTTGAGTCGCTCCACCAGATCGGGGTTGCCGATAAAAGGGCGGCCAAAGGCGATCAGGTCGGCCTTGTCATGCGTAAGGCGTGCCGTGGCCAGGTCCAGGTCGTAGCCGTTGTTGGCGATGTAAGTGTTCTTGAAGCGCTGGCGCAAGGCGTCGAAATCAAAGGGCGCCACGTCGCGTGGCCCGCCGGTGGCACCTTCGACGACGTGCAGATAAGCGATGTCCAGAACATTGAGTTGGTCGACGATGTAATCGAACTGAGCCTGTGGATCACTGCTCGATACACCATTGGCCGGCGAGACAGGCGAAAGGCGAATGCCCGTGCGATCAGCACCAATCTCGGCTGCCACCGCGGCCGTCACTTCCAACAGCAGCCGCGCACGGTTTGCGATCGAGCCGCCGTAGGCATCAGTACGAAGGTTGGCGCCGTCCTTGATGAACTGATCCAGCAAATAGCCGTTTGCACCGTGGATTTCCACGCCGTCGAAGCCTGCCGCAATGGCGTTTGCCGCCGCTTGGCGGAAATCGTTGACGATGCCTGGCAGTTCGTCAGCCTCCAGCGCCCGCGGCTCGGAAACGTCCTCGAAGCGATTGTTGACGAACACCTTGGTCGCGGGACGAAGAGCGGAAGGGGCTACCGGCGCCGCGCCTTGCTGTTGCAGATCCACGTGGGAAACACGGCCCACATGCCACAGCTGCAGGAAAATTCTCCCGCCCTTGGCGTGCACGGCATCGGTCACCTTGCGCCATCCCTCTATCTGCGGTTGCGTGTAAATGCCCGGGGTATCCTGATAGCCCTGTCCCTGCTGCGAGATCTGCGAGGCTTCGGAAATTAGCAAGCCCGCGCTTGCCCGCTGGCTGTAATAGGCAGCAGCAAACTCACTCGGCACAAAGCCTTTGCCCGCGCGATTGCGCGTCAGTGGAGCGAGAACCACGCGGTTCGACAGCGTCAGGGCGCCAAGCGTGTAGGGGGTAAACAGATTCAGGTCGCTCATGGGTGTTTGTTCCGTGCCCGTTGGTAAATGGTCATATCGGTTGCGATTAGGATGATGATCGAAATCTAAGCTGTCAACGATTTTGATTATGATCGGCATCTATGTATCATTGGCCGATGAATTTCAGCGGTAGAGAGGTATCGAACATGCGAGTGTCCAAGGCCCAGGCTCAGGCAAATCGGGAGCACATCGTCAAAACGGCCTCAGTCGTGTTTCGCGAGCGCGGATTTGACGGTGTAGGCGTGGCCGACCTGATGGGCGCCGCCGGTTTCACCCATGGCGGTTTCTACAAACATTTCGGTTCGAAGGCTGACCTGATGGCCGAAGCCTCGGCCAACAGTCTTGCGCAGTCACTGGTCGGCGCCGAAGCATTGAGCGTGAAGGATTTCATCGATGTGTATGTGTCCAGGGATCATCGCGACGGGCGCGCCACGGGTTGCACCATGGCGGCGTTGTGCGGTGACGCGGCGCGTCAGTCGGGCGATTTGAAGTCGGCTTTCGCTGAAGGCATCGAGCGCACGCTGCAAACACTCGGCGAAAAATACCCGACCGGGCCGGATGCGGCGCCGGGGGAGGCGAGGGTGAAAATGATCGACCTGCTGGCGCGTGCGGTCGGTGCGATCATGTTATCGCGCGCCTGTCCTGACGACTCGGCGCTGGCCGATGAAATTCTGGCGGTGTGTCACGCGCAAATGACCGCATCATTATCCATTCAATCGTAGATTCAGTCGTAGAGGGGATAGATGGATGTCGCACAAAACGTGCTGACTCGCTTTCATTTCGTCGTTGGATGACACGTACTGGCTGTGCAGCCAGTCGTTCGTCGCCGTAGGTTTTCTCTCATAGCCCCTGCCGGGCGTACGCGGATCAACTACCGGAATAGCGAAAATCACCCTCTATTCAAGGCAGATTTCAGGCGTTGCAGCCAAGCTATCGAGAAAGGCGCGAATCTGCCGGGAACCGCGCAAGTGCACCACAGGAATTTGCGGGCCGATGGCCAGGCGCACCGCCTCGATTCCTGGACGGTAGCCACGATCGAAATTCCACACGAAATTCAGAAAGGTCAGGAACGCCCGGTCGAGCTTCTCTGTACAGCCTGCTGCAAGGTCAAGGCGAGGGCGGTTCATGACGCTGCGCCTGATCACCCGGGTAAAACAGGTGAGCCGCGAGGTATCGAGCCAGATGATCAGGTCGGTCCGGGGCAGGCGAAGGTCGAAGGTTCGCCGCGCATAGTTGCCTTCACAAATCCAGGCCTCTGGTGTGAGCGCTTTGCGGACCCGTGCGCGGAACTGCTCGGCGTCGGGTTCGACCCAGCCGGGTTCCCAGAACAGCGTGTCGAGGTGCACCACGGGCAGGTTCAGGCGCTTGCCGAGGGCGCGGGCGAGGGTAGATTTGCCGCTACCGGCATTGCCCAGAATGACAATCCGTTGCATGGGGAGACTTCCTGTCGCGAAAAAAGCCGACAAGTGTGCAGGTTTTGGTTGGCGCAGTAAAAGGCGGCTTCGACGAGAGACGTCTATTGGGCGATTTCGAAGCTGCTGCTTCAGGCTGTCCGGTTCAGCACCAGCAAACGTACCGCCAGCGCGGTCATTACGACAGCGAAGCCATAAGCACCCAGGCGGCTGGAGATTTTGCCCCCACGCAGACGCCCATGTAGCTGTCCGGCACAGACGCTGAGCAGGGAATGAAAGATCAAAGCGATCAGCGCAAGCAACACGCCTAATACCATCAGTTGCACCGTGACGCTGCTAGTTCCCAGGGTGACGAATTGCGGCAGGAATACCATGAAGAACAACAGCGCCTTGGGATTCAACAGGCTGTTGAGGGTCGCCCGGATGAAGATCTTGCGCCGCGATGCCAATGCAGGTTGAGCATCAGCGTCCGCTGGTGTAGTACTCAATGCCTTCCACGCCAGCCACATCAGATAGCAAGCCCCGGCCCACCGCAGCAAATCAAATGCCGGCGCCCAACTCATCACCAACGCACCGAGCCCCGCGCTGACCATGGCGGTCATCAGCACGTCGGCCAGGGTTATTCCCAATGCGGCGGCGATACCGGCACGCCAGCCATGGGCAACGGCATGGCTGGTAACGATGGCCATGTTCGGGCCAGGCACGATCAGCAATAGCAGGGCGGCGACAGTGAACAGGTAAAGGTTGGTGGCGTCCGGCATAGCGCAAATTTCCCTGGATGAGAAACAAGGCTAACCGTAGTCATTGGGTTGAAGCAGATACAGTGGAGGTGGATTTGATAGCAACAGTCAGGTGTATGGCGCCCGGTTGGCTTGAGCCGCAAGCGGGTGCATCGAGCACCCTGTGCTACATCAGTCTCGTCAGTCGGTTTTAGTGCTCGCTAAAAAGTACGCAACCAACGCGTTGGCATGGCCATGGCCCATGCCGTGTTCAGTTTTGAGCAAGGCAACCATCTCCATATGCTTCTTGCCGCTGACTGTCTTGAGCAGGGTTAGCCAGTGGGTGATTGGCTGCCCATACTTTTTTTCAATAGAGGGAAAGTACGACGCTGGTCCTTTTACTTTTGGATCGTCGGTCATGACGCAAACTCCTTTTTTGTTTGAGAACTATCGGGAGACATTACCCAGAGAGAACCACGACTACGATGACGGCAAATCCTGCGTCTTTCCGGATTCGACAGCAGTATAGAAAGTCTTTCGATGAAGGCCCATCAGCCGGTCGAGGTGTGCGGCACTAAAGCCACGTATTCACCACCCGCCGATCCAGTTCCTCCCAGTCCGCCATGCCCAGCACTCGCGTGGTGTTCAACCCGCGCAAATAACCGCGCAACTGATTGGCAGTGGCCCGCACAAGTTCCGGGTCGGGCGCGTGTTCGCCTAACAATACGGTTTCGTACTGGATCAGGTACTCGGCCACCCTGTCGCGGAAATCGGGCAAAACGGCATCGCGGATCAGGTCAAAAGTTCTCAAGGATAGATCCTCATCAATTTTTTTAGTGGTGATTCAGAGTGTGTACCCATCTGCACGGCGCGCAACTATTGCTAGAGGTAATAGTGACCATTACGAAACACAAGTTCTGCTTTGTTGGCATTAGGCGGAAAATCACCTCCAACGAACATGCACTGCAACGCAGTCCCGCTGCTGGATGAACCGAAGCTTTTATTTTCTGGATAAGACCGATGCGCTCTTTATTTGTACCCGCCATGGCGATTGGCTCTTTGTTGCTCGCCGGTTGCGCCTCCGCGCCGAACGACCCGACCCTGACCTTGCAGACCAGCAAGACCCCAGCCCAATACGCCGATTGCGTCGTACCGAAATTGCAGAGCAATGCGTTGAACCCGACCGTCTCGCAAACCCAACGCAGCTACCGGATCGTGGTGCCGAGCAAAGTCTCGGCCGACAACGTGCTGGAAGCCTACAAGGCCGGGAATGGCGGCAAGGTGTTCATCTACGAGCGGCATTTGCTGGCTTCGAACCTGCTGCCTTCAAGTTTTGAACGCGCCGCACAGGATTGCATCTGACCCCGGCCCGTACGCTTTCTACAGAGCTCCTTTGGTTGGCCGCAACCAACCAATTTTTTACCCCGCAGCCCATTTGGTTGTGGGGTTTTTTTTTGTTCTACACGCAATCCCGGCGCAGAAACAAGAACGGCGAAATACTAGCTCCCGCAAATTCGACGTCGTTTAGCTGAACTGGATATGGGATAAGCGCAAAACCTGTAGGAGCCGGCTTGCTGGCGATGGTCGTTAACGATAACGCGTAAGCGCTGGTTAAACTCGGGGGGACTTGAGTTCATCGCCAGCAAGCCGGCTCCTACAGGGGAACGCGTACACCCTCAAACAACGAGGTCGAGCGTCAGCTCGCCTCGCGGCCTGAATCTTGAGACGTTTCCGGGACTTTTGTTGACCCATCATTCATTCGTCTGAATCGAAAGGCCAAACCGATACTCCTGGTCTGCCCCTGCTTGCTGTGATGTCTGTTCAATCACGAAGCCACAGCGTTCGAGCACTTTTGTCGAGCCGATATTGTCGACGTAAACGTTGGCAACCAGTTGATTGAGATCCCAACGCAACTGCGCTTGCTCGATCAAATGCCTCACCGCCCGCGTCGCCAGTCCTTTTGCGCAAGCACTTTGAGCAATCCGATAGCCGACTTCTGCCGACCGCGCGGACGTGTCGATGTCTTTCAGGTTCGCCCGGCCCACTATTTTTCCGTCAGCGTCTACGATGACAAAGGGGTGCCAGGTGCCGGCGGCATAATCGGATAAATAGGCTGCAATGTGCTCGGTGACACCCTGCACCGAATAGAAAGCAGCATTACGTGCGTCAATGTGGCGCTCGAACCACTCGCGATTGTCCCTTTCAAAAGTCAGCAATGCCTCAGCATCTGTGTTTTGCAGGGTACGAATTGTGACGGTCTCCATAAGGACGCTCCTTTTCCTGGTGGAACTACTTGGATAAGGGTGCAGAGGCACACTTGTCAGTCGTTTGCCGAGTTGGCGCCCTTACAGAATGACCTGTTGAGGAAGCAACTCACAATTCGAAAAAACCTATTGAATAAAAACTCTATAAACGGGAAGCTCACTGGCGCATTGCTAGTAACCAGTAAGTGAGTATCGCCAGTTTCTGGCTCAGGGAGCGTTGATGAGTTTTCGTCCTTTGACCGACTTCCCGCGACAATCGAACGATTGCGATAGTGGCGCCTCTGAGCTTAAAGGGAATTCGGATACTGTCGGCATGACCTGCGCTGGCAACGAGGATACGATCGAACACTTACTGAACTCGGCGCGCAACTGGACGCACACCACCGCGTGGGTCGTTTACCGTGCCGGTGAACAGATGCATTTGGTGGGGCAGGGCGACCCACAGGCGCAGTGGCCGTCAAGTGTTGCGAATGAACAGTTCGACGCCTTTTGCCAGACCCGACACTTGCACCGCTGGCCGACCGGCAGCGGCGAAAGTGTGCTGGGCTGGCTGCTTGCGCCAATCGCCGAGGCCGAAGAACCGGCGCTCGCCGGTTTTGCCCAGCGCCTGGGCATTGAGGTGCAGACCAATACCCTGGCCCGCGCGCAGATTACTCAACGTGTGCTGTACGAAATTACCTACCTGGCCAGTTCGACCCGCGACCGGTCAGTGTTCCTGGTGGGGGTTCACCAGTTACTGGCGAGCCTGATCGACGCCGAGAACTTCTATCTCGCGCTGTATGACCCGCACAGCGGCAAGATCGACTACCCGTATTACGTCGACATCATTGACGTTGATGCCGTGGAGTCCTCGCACTACGAATACCTTGACCCTTCGCATCTTTCGTTGACCGGCCAGGTATTGACCAGCGGCCAGCCGTTGCTGATCGACGCCGCCGGCATCCTCGCGGCTCAGGCCGAAGACCGTTTTTACTGCGTGGGTGATCGTCCCGAATTCTGGATGGGCGCACCGTTGAAAAATGCCTCGGACGAGGTGTTTGGCATGCTTGCCATGCAGGTCTACGACGTTTCTCGTACCTACAGCGCTGAAGATCGCGCGCTGTTTCTGGTGGTGGCCCGCCACGTGGCCATGGCGCTGGACCGGATTCTGCACCGCGAGGATCTGGAAGCGACGGTGATGCGTCGTACCCTGGAGCTCTCGGCGCTCAACGACGCCTTGAGGCAGGAAGTGGCAGAGCGAGAGCGCGCCGAACATCTGCAGAGCGCGCTGTTCCAGATCGCTGAACTCTCCAGCCGGCCTGGTGATATGGCTGAGTTGTTTCAAACCTTGCATGGCATCGTCGGTGATCTGCTGTTCGCGCGGAACTTCTATATTGCGCTGTTCGACGACGCGACCACTGAAGTGACCTTTCCGTATTATGTCGATGAGCGGCAGACGGCCTGCCCGGTGGCACGGCGAGGGCGCCGGGGCTTGACCGAGTACGTTATCCGTCAGCGTCGACCTTGCCTGATAGACGCCGACGAAGCTGAGCGATTGTCTGCGCACGGCGACATCGAACTGGCCGAAGCGTACTTCCGATCCTACTCCTGGCTGGGCATTCCATTGTTCGATGGCGATGTGGTGCGTGGCGTACTCGCGGTGCAAAGCTATACCTCGCAAGTGCGCTATACCCTGCGCGACCAGGAACTGCTGACGTTCGTGTCCCGGCACATCGACACCGCGTTGTCGCGCCGCACGGCCGCCGAAGCGATCCATGCCGCCAACCTCAAGCTGGAAGCCCGGGTGCAGAACCGCACCCGCGAGCTCGATCACGCCAATGCCAAGTTGCAACACGAAAACTCCCACGATGCGCTGACCGGGCTACCCAATCGTACCTACCTGCAACAGCGCCTCAATCTGGCCTGGTCGCAGTTCGGCAGCGAAGGCGGGCACCTGGCAGTGATGTTCATCGACCTCGACCGTTTCAAGATGGTCAACGACAGCCTCGGCCACCATTTTGGCGACCTGCTGTTGATGCAGGCCGCCCACCGTTTGCGCGGTTGTCTGCGCGACAGCGACATGCTCGCGCGCCTGGGGGGCGATGAGTTTTCCGTGCTGGCTCCCGAGGCGCCGCTGGAGGTCGTAATCGACATCGCCGAACGGATTCTGGTGGCGTTTGACTTGCCGTTCCTGATCAATGGCTATGAAGTGTTTTCGTCCTGCAGTATCGGTATTGTCAGCGCCGACAGTCAGTTCCATCAGGAACCCGCCGACTTGCTGCGCGATGCCGATGCGGCGATGTACCGGGTCAAGAGCGCCGGGCGCGACAGCTACGCAGTGTTCAATCAGGAAGTGCGCCGTGAAGTCTCGGACCAGGTTGAACGGGAAGGGGCCTTGCGCAACGCGCTCAAACGCACCGACGAACTGTTGCCGTATTTCCAGCCGATAGTCAGTGTCGAAAGCGGTGAACTGTTGGCCCTTGAAGCACTGATCCGCTGGCATCAGCCGGGCGGCCGGGTGATCGCGCCGGGCGAGTTTCTGCCGGATGTCGAGGGTCTGCGCCTGATTGGTCGACTGGACCTGTACATGCTGACCAGCATCGCCGCGATCCTCGCACAACCCGAACACGCCAATTGGCCTGCGGTGCACGTCAATTGCTCCAGCTACAGCATGACGCGCCCGGACTTTGCCAATGATGTGCTTGCGCTGTTGGCGCGATACGGGGTCGAGCCCTCGCGGATCTGCCTGGAGTTGACCGAAGGTGCACTGGTGGCGGAGCCGGCGATTGCCCGACTGACCATGCAGCAATTGGCTGACAACGGCATGTCGGTGGTGCTTGATGATTTCGGTGCCGGGTTTTCATCCCTGAGCTACGTGCATCAGTACCGCTTCAGCGGTTTGAAGATCGACAAATCGTTCATCCTCGAACTGACCACCAGCCCTCGCAGTCGCGCGATCGTCCGGGCGATTGTGCGGATGGCCGAATCGCTGGACCTCAGCGTTGTGGCCGAAGGTGTCGAGGATGAAGCGACGCTGGTCTTGCTACGCGAAATGGGCGCAGGGCAGGCTCAGGGTTATTATTTTGCGAAGCCGATGGGGTTGGAGGCGTTGTTGGCGAGTTCGTTGATGGTTCGTTAGGGGCTGGATCAGCCCTCAGAGGGCGTGATTGAGTCTTGAGCGGACTCAGCGGCCAGTTTCAATCGGTCAGCTTTGCTGATGTATTTGGACTTGTTTTGCGGTGCCAGTTTGGCACTGGCCTTTTTGGCGTGAGCCTTTAATAGCTGCTTTATTTTTTTCTGACGATTCATGTATTTCTACTCGGCTTGTGAATGCTTGAATGATGGCAGAGGTTTGCACACGAAGCCTAGGGGTGAGACACGGGCTTGCACCGCAATCAAACCCAATCTGATGGTTTGCGGACGATCACATTTGCGCCAGGCAAGCATGCAAAACCTGCGACAACGACCGTGTCGCGAGATCAATCGCAAGGGCGCGTTATTTGATCTGCACGATGACCGGACCTTCCGTTACGATCGGCGGGGACGCGTGGATACTTGATGCATTTTTCTTGATCCACTCGCTTGCCACTTTCAAGCTCGCATCGCTGCCGGCCTTGTCCGTGCAAACCGTTACCGACGTACCACCATCACCCGTATTCAGCAGCGTGTAGCTTACGAGGCCCGGTACTGTCCGCAGGGTTGCTTCAACGTCGGTCTTGCGCTCTTCCAAAAGCTCGAAAAGCTGCTTTGCTCCAGTACCCAAGTAGGTTCTTATCACCGCATACATAGTCGTCTCCTATGGGGCGCCGTCTTGATGCCTGTCCAGATTCGCTGATGGCCGCTATCTCTCAGGTCTCAATTCACCCCGATTAATTAAGCTTAGCCACACGCCGGCGACTGGCGAAGTGCAACGACCACCGGCCGCTTCTGGCCGATTGCCGCCTGCCACAAAAGGCTGCGGTCAGGATATTTCCGTGAAACTCAATCGAGTCAATTGGCTGGTGCCCATGATCACTGGGCGCTGGCATCGTGTTCGTGTTCGTCTGCAAATGTCATGAGCACCTCCAGATCGAGCACATCCAGTTTTATCTGGGCAATAAAAGCAGAGAAGGCCAGGTTGGCGGCGAGCAGACGTAAATCGCAGGCCCAGGCCGGTAGATGGGTGGGGCCCTGGAGCCAGCCAGATTCAAATAGAGGCGCCAGGCGTACGGTATCGGCCAGACTGAGGCGTCCGGCAAACAAATGCCCCACCAGTTCCGGTCGATTGTCGCGGATCGCGATGCGCAATAGGGTATGGACGCCCAGCAAACCCGTCAGGTAAGCGGCATCCTTGGTAAATGCCGAGCCACCACGCAGGTCGGCGCCACGGAAGACCCGCTGGGTTGAGCGGAAGGACTCCTCTTGTGACTGGCCTGCGGCGAGAAACCCCTCGAATACCTGTATGAAATCGGCGCCGTCCAACGCCTGCTGGACCGCAAGCACGCGCAGGGCCAGGCGGCGCAGGCGGTTGATGTCCATGCTGCCAGTGAACAGTTCTGCCAGGGTGGCAATGCCTTCCTGGGTTTGGGTCGTGCGTGGAGCTCCCAAACCCAGACTTTTGAGGTTGGGCTGGAGCGCGCCGTTTTGTGCGGTAGCAACATGCACGAAGGCCTCATGCTGCAGTAACTGATTCTTGTCCAGTTCGGAGAACAGGGCACCGGTACGCAGGCGTATACGACTTGCCCCGGCGATGGCCTTGGCAGCCAGCGTCGGGTCGAGCACGACCGTGACCCGGCCCTCGCCGAAGAAACGGTCCAACTCCGGCTGCATCCAGGCGGCGAAGACCTCGGCCGGGATCTCAGCCTGAGTCGGTGGAATCCGGGCACCACCCAATAGGGCGTCGGTGGTGGTGAGAAAAAAATTGGCCGCGTCCAGCATGCTGAGTTTCTGGCTCGGATAATAGAAATCCGGGCGTCGGTACAGCGCGGATGAGTATTGAGTGAAGGCGGGAGTGCCAATCGCCCCCAGCATGCGTCCGGCCGTGGCATAACTGCGCGCTGTCATGGCGAGATAGTGCCCGGCTGGGTGCCCCTGATCGCAGCGTCCTATAAAGGCTTCCAGAGCGGCGATGTCGGCGCTGTGGTCGCGGGGGCACAATTCGACTTTGGGCAATTCGGCTTTCCCGTTACGCCAATGCGCCAGGAAAACGTCCTCGACGCCATCCGGCCAGGACAGGGCATTCAGTACGCGGATCTTGCGAGCCAGACCGGGTAGAGCGGCATCGAGTTCAGACAGGGGGGCGCTGCTCATGGAGTCACCCTTGAAAGACGAGGTTCATTCGAAAAAGCTTAGTCGTTCCGATGCGGTGCGTTGTAACCGATCAGGAGGCCTCCTGTTGTTCACGGGCGACTGAACCTTTCTACTTCTCGCGTAAGACGGTTATCGACCCAACGCTGGCGCTGGCAACCTGGTCTCTTTGGTGTGGGAAAAGAATTTTCACTCAGGGGTTGACCACGTATTTTAATACTGTACTATTCGCCTCCCGCTAACGAGCAGTTCGCTGCTGGTTCTGGTTTAAGTTGTTGATTTAGTTAAGAAAAATCATCAATTTTTAAGGTTGCAGTTTGATGAAAGGCGCTGTAGAATGCGCGCCTCGG
>NZ_AKJI01000169.1:0-37289 GCF_000282415.1 Pseudomonas sp. GM60 | reverse complement strand
GTTGATTTCCGGCACCGAGTCGGCCCTATCGCTGGCAAGCCAGCTCCTACAGGATTATCGCTAACCTTGTAGGAGCTGGCTTGCCAGCGATGGCGGTCTCCCGACCAACACCAATCGTCGTTTTATCCCCCCGCCTTTAAACCTTTTCGCAATTCTGTGTTCTAGTTATCACTAGGCGGTTTGCGAAGTGGGCTATGCGCCACTAAACTGCCATCACTGATACCGAGCATGACTTTATGCGCATAGACGGCCTTTCCTCTCAGTCCTACCCCATCAAGCGCAAGCCTCGCAAAGGGCATGTGGTTGAGGACGATTCCGTCGATATCGAGGGCGAGCTGGAATTCCCTTCGGAAGAGCAAATGGCCGCCCGCGCTGCCAAAGCCTCCGCGCAGCGCCTGAGCAATCTGCCGGCGCGCCAACAAGACATGATTTACCACCGCGCCATGAGCAAAAGCGTCGCGATGGCCCTGGCCAGCTACCTCAGCACCGCCAATTTTGTCGATTGGGATTCGGATGTGATGGGTCTCGACCTGTATATCTGATGCGGTTGCCTTACTACCTCGGCTGCCCGTCCTGGAGTGAAAACGCCTGGCGCGATTACCTTTATCCGCATGACGCGAAAACCTCCGAATTTCTTAATCTGTATTCTCAAGTATTCAACGCCGTGGAAGGCAATACGACCTTCTACGCGAGCCCGGCTGCCAGCACCGTGCAGCGTTGGGCCGAGACCATGCCCGAACACTTTCGCTTCACCGCCAAATTCCCCGGCGACATCAGCCACGGCGGTGACCTGCGCGAACAATTGACCGCCACCGAAACCTTCCTGCAATTGCTCAGCCCTTTGGGCGAGCGGGTGTCGCCGCTGTGGTTACAGTTGTCGAAAAGCTTCACGCCGCAACGATTGCACGAGCTGGCGGGTTTTATCGACGCAGTGGACCGGCCGCTGGCCATCGAAGTGCGGCATGACGATTTCTTCGCCAAGGGTGAGGCCGAGCGTTCGCTCAATCGCCTGCTGCTGGATCGCGGTGTTGAACGTATCTGCCTCGATCCGCGGGCGTTGTTCAGCTGCACGTCCACCGATCCTTCGGTGCTCCACGCCCAATCGAAGAAACCCAGAGTTCCGCCACGTCCGGCGGCCTTCACGCAATTCCCGCAAGTGCGCTTCATTGGCCATCCGCAACTGGAAGCCAACGACCCGTTCCTGGTGCCCTGGGTCGAGAAAATCGCCCTGTGGATCGAAGAGGGGCGCACGCCGTATATCTTCCTGCACACCGCCGACAACCTGCTGGCGGCGAAACTGGCGCAACGTTTTCACGCAAAGCTGATGCTGCGTTTACCTGGCTTGCCGCCGCTGCCTGAGCTATACAGAGAGCCCGCCGCCGAGCAACTTGGCCTGCTCTGAGGCGGATTCCCTGCCTTTTTCAGGAGCCTGCCAATGGATGCGCAAACCCTTCGAGCCCAAGCCTTCAAAGCACTGCATGAACGCGCCGGGGCTTTTGTCATTCCCAACCCGTGGGACGCCGGCTCGGCGAAAATGCTCGCCAACCTGGGCTTCGAGGCGCTGGCGACCACCAGTGCCGGTTTTGCCTTTTCTCAGGGGCGACCCGATGGCGGGCTGACGCTGGACGATACCCTGGCGAACGTTCGGGCGATTGTCGCGGCGACGGACCTGCCGGTTGCGGTCGATCTGGAAAACGGTTTTGCCGACGATCCCGCCGAATGCGCCCAAAGCATTCTGCGAGCCGCTGCAGCAGGCGCTGTCGGTGGTTCGATCGAAGACGCCACGGGACGTGCAGGCGCGCCGATTTACTGCTTTGAGCATGCCGTGGCGCGAATCGAAGCCGCCGTCGCCGCCGCCCGCAGTTTGCCGTTCCCGTTCACGCTGACGGCCCGGGCCGAGAATTTTCTGCATGGCAATCCCGATCTGGACGACACCATTCGCCGCTTGCAGGCCTTCGCCGAAGCGGGCGCCGACGTGCTCTATGCGCCAGGTTTGCGCAGTGCTGAAGACGTGTTGGCGGTGGTGCGCGCCGTGGCGCCGAAACCGGTCAATGTGTTGATGTCCGGCGGGTTGAAACTGACGGTCGAGCAGTTGAGCGAAATGGGCGTCAAGCGCATCAGCGTCGGTTCGGCGCTTGCGTTGGCAGCGCTTGGCGAATTCTACCGCGCAGCCGAAGAGATCAAGACCTCGGGCACGTTCGGCTTTACCTCGCGGTCGATGCCGTACGCACAGGCCAATCAATTGTTCAAAGGCTGACAACGCGTTTTTGCGGGTGATCGCTCACCCGCTACAAACTGATGCGGCTGCGTGAGGAGAGGGTGTCGCTGAGGGTCAGGCGGCGATGCGCAGGTTCTGCAGCACGATCGGGCGAGCCCAGCCGATATCGAAATCGAAGTTCTTCTGTTGTTCCGCCAGTTCTTCCGGCGGGAACGGCGGGAATGGCTTGTCCAGCAGGTCCATTTCGAATTCGGCGATCGGCAGGTGCAGTGGACGTGGTTGCGGTGCCGGGCCGGCTTCTGGCACGGGTTGCCCGGCCGTCAGTACGATCGGGCGAACCCAGCCGCTTTCGAAGTTCTGCTGCTTTTGCTGGGCAGCGATTTCTTCCGGTGGGAACGGTGGGAATGGTTTGTCGGCCAGGTCCATTTCGAACTCGGCGATCGGCAGGAACAGCGGCTCGGGTGGCTTGACCTGGGTTTCCTTCACATCGCATTCACGCTGGGAAACGATGTGCGCCAGCAGTTCACTGCCAACCGTGGGTTCTTCCGGGCTTTCGAGATCGACTGGTGGAAAGTTGAGAGACGCCGGCACGACATCGCCCGACTGATCGGCCAGGGCCTGGGCAAAGAAATCCTGCCACAGGTGACTGACGCCGCTCAGTGCTTGGGAGTTTCGCAGGCCAAAATCGCCGTGGGGCGAGATGTAACCTATCGATGTGCGTTGAATGTCTGACATTTCTCTCGGTCGACGCTCAGCTCTGGCAAAATGCTCGTTAGTTTTGTTATCGGCCGTTTCTGCCGATCATTAATTTTTTTGAGCGTGTTTTCCCATGATTGAGCAACCGGCGGCTTGCCGCATCCATGTCGAGGCCCTGGGCACGGCTTTTCAGCCACAGGCCGAGCAATGGGCCGAGCGCCTGGGCCTGCCTTTGCAGGTCGATGACGGCGAATTTGCCTTGCAGGTGGGTGAACAGGGTTTGCAACTGCAACAGCTCGGCCCGGACGCACCGGGACCGGTGCGGGTGGACTTCGTCGAGGGTGGCGCCGCCCATCGCCGCTTGTTCGGCGGTGGCACCGGCCAGATGATCGCCAAGGCGGTCGGCATCGCCCAGGGCGTGCGCCCGCGGGTGCTGGACGCCACGGCGGGGCTGGGCAAGGACGCATTCGTGCTGGCGAGCCTGGGTTGTGAGATGAGCCTGATCGAACGTCAGCCGCTGATCGGCGCCCTGCTTGAAGATGGCCTGGCACGCGGCGCGGAAGATTTCGACGTGGCGTCGATTGTGGCGCGCATGCGATTGCTCAAGGGCAACTCGATCGAAGTCATGCGCAACTGGGAAGGCGAGCCGCCGCAGGTCATCTACCTCGACCCGATGTTTCCCCATCGTGAGAAAACCGCGCTGGTGAAGAAGGAAATGCGCCTGTTCCGGCCGTTGGTGGGGGATGACCCGGATGCGCCGGCGTTGCTCGAAGCGGCGTTGGCATTGGCCAGCCACCGGGTGGTGGTGAAGCGTCCGCGCAAGGCACCGTGCATTGCCGGGCCGAAGCCGAGTCATGCGCTGGACGGGAAATCCAGTCGGTATGACATTTATCCGAAGAAGGCGCTCAAGCCTTAAGACCGCGTCGCCCCCTTCGCGGGCAAGCCTCGCTCCTACAAAAGCACCGCGGCCCCTGTAGGAGCGAGGCTTGCCCGCGAAGAGGCCAAACCAGACAACCAATAATTATCAGGCTGTCTCGGGTCGATAAGCCCGCATAAACAACTCCACCACTTCCCGCACATGTTCCTCCGCCGCATCCCCGGTCAACGGCTCGCCACAGCCATACAACAACCGAAAATTCCCCGCGCCCTTGAGCAGGCAAAAGAAATGCTCGGCAGCGTTACGTGGCTTGTCGAGGCTCAACACACCGCTCTGATCAACCTTGGTCAGCAGCCGTTCCATGCCATGCAGCATGCGCTCTGGCCCGGCCTCGAAGAAGATCTGCGAGAGTTTCGGGTCCTGGCTACCCAGCGTCATCATCAACCGGTGCAGGTTCACCGATTCATCGCTGTTGATCAGGTGATGAAAGCCGCGCGCGATATTCAACAGCACCGTTTCCACTGAAATGCCGTCAGGCAATTCGAAAAACAGCGTAGGCAATTGCTCTTCGCATTTGGCGACAACGGCGGCGGAGAACAGCGTCTCCTTGTCGTTGAAATGACTGTAGACAGTCAGCTTCGACACGCCAGCTTCAGCCGCGACGGCGTCCATGCTGGTGCTCGCATAGCCATTGCTCAGGAACAGGATTTTCGCCGCATCGAGGATTGCCTGGCGTTTGGCCAGATCCTTGGGGCGGCCCGGACCATTGGGTGCTGAAAAGTTGTTCGGCATTATTCGCTTTTAATACTGGACTGGTGAGTTTGCTATTAATAACATACTGCTCAGTATAATTATTCCAAGCACCATTAGCGAAAGGTCCTTCACCATGTTCCGCTATGCCTTGCCCCTCGCATTGCCAGTCAGTCTGGCGCTTTTATTGTCTGCGTGTGGTCACGAAGAGGCACCGCAAGTCACCGTCCGACCGGCCATGGTGGTGCAGCCAGAGCCTTCGACACAGGCGATGGAAAGCTATCCCGGTGAAGTCCGTGCTCGCTACGAGCCGGATCTGGCGTTTCGCATTGGCGGCAAAGTCAGCCGACGACTGGTCGAAGAAGGACAGCGGGTCAAGGCCGATCAACCGCTGGCCGAACTCGATCCCCAGGACGTCCGCCTGCAACTGGAGGCCACCCGCGCTCAGGTCGCGGCGGCCGAAGCCAATCTCAATCTCGTACGTGCCGAGCGCGATCGCTACAAGACTCTGATGGATCGTCAGATGGTCAGCCGCTCGCAGTACGACAATTCCGAAAATCTATACAGATCCGGTGAAGCGCGCCTGAAGCAGATCAAGGCCGAATTCAACGTCTCGACCAACCAGGCCAGCTACGCTGTGCTGCGTGCGCCTCAGGACGGTGTGGTGGCCAAGCGTGCGGTGGAAGTCGGGCAAGTCGTCGCCGCCGGTCAAACCGTGTTTACCCTCGCCACCGATGGCGAGCGCGAAGTGTTGATCAGCCTGCCGGAACAGAGCTTCGGTCGTTTCAAGGTCGGCCAGCCGGTGTCTGTGGAACTCTGGACACAACCTGACCAGCGTTTTGCCGGGCGCATCCGTGAGTTGTCGCCCGCCGCTGATCCAAAGTCCCGCACCTTCGCCGCCCGCATTGCGTTTACCGCCGGCAAGGTTCCGGCCGAGCTTGGCCAGAGCGCCCGGGTGTTTATCCAGACTGCCGACGTCGTGGCGCTGTCGGTGCCACTCTCGGCGGTTACCGCCGAAAACGGTGCCACTTACGTTTGGGTGCTCAGCGTCAACAACACCCTGAAGAAAGCGCCGGTCCGGGTCGGCCCGTTCGGCGAGAAAACCGTGCCGGTGCTCGAAGGCCTGAACGCCAGTGACTGGGTGGTGGCGGCCGGTGTGCATGTGCTTCACGACGGGCAGCAAGTGCGCCCGGTGGATCGCTCCAACCGCGTGGTCAATCTAGCGGGCAAGGAGTAATCCCTGATGGGTTTCAATCTTTCCGAATGGGCGCTGCGTAATCGCCAGATCGTACTGTTCCTGATGCTGTTGCTGGCCATCGTCGGCGCACTTTCCTACACCAAGCTGGGCCAGAGCGAAGACCCGCCGTTCACCTTCAAGGCCATGGTGATCCGCACTAACTGGCCGGGGGCCACCGCCGAGGAAGTGTCGCGCCAGGTCAGTGAACGCATTGAAAAGAAGCTGATGGAAACCGGCGAGTACGAGCGCATCGTGTCGTTCTCTCGGCCGGGTGAATCCCAGGTGACGTTCGTTGCGCGTGACTCCATGCACTCGGTGGAGATTCCGGATCTCTGGTATCAGGTCCGCAAGAAGATTGGCGACATTCGTCATACCTTGCCACCGGGCATTCAGGGCCCGTTCTTCAACGATGAATTCGGCACCACCTTCGGCAACATCTACGCGCTGACCGGCGACGGTTTTGATTACGCGGTGCTCAAGGACTACGCCGACCGCATCCAGATTCAGCTGCAACGGGTCAAGGATGTGGGCAAGGTCGACCTGCTCGGGTTGCAGGACGAGAAGGTCTGGATCGAACTCTCCAACGTCAAACTCGCCACCCTCGGTTTGCCGTTGGCGGCAGTGCAGCAGGCGCTTGAAGAGCAGAACGCGATGTCCACGGCCGGTTTCTTTGAAACCACCAGTGAGCGATTGCAGCTACGGGTTTCGGGGAATTTTCAGACGGTCGAAGAGATCAGGAACTTCCCGATTCGCGTCGGTGATCGCACGTTCCGTATCTCCGACGTCGCGGACGTGCGTCGTGGCTTCAACGATCCTCCGGCGCCGCGCATGCGCTTTATGGCCGAAGACGCCATAGGTCTGGCCGTGGCGATGAAGGACGGCGGCGACATTCTGGTGCTGGGCAAGGCGCTGGAAATCGAGTTCGCCAGGATCCAGAAAAACCTTCCGGCCGGCATGCAGCTGCGCAAGGTTTCCGATCAACCCGCCGCGGTGAAAACCGGTGTCGGTGAGTTTGTCCAAGTGTTGGTGGAAGCCCTGGCCATCGTCCTGTTGGTGAGCTTCTTCTCCCTCGGCGTACGCACCGGCATGGTGGTGGCGCTGGCGATTCCGCTGGTGTTGGCGATGACCTTCGCCTGCATGTATTACCTGGGCATCGGCCTGCACAAGATTTCCCTTGGCGCGCTGGTGCTGGCGTTGGGCTTGCTGGTGGACGACGCGATCATCGCCGTGGAAATGATGGCGATCAAAATGGAGCAGGGCTTTGACCGGATCAAAGCCGCGAGTTACGCCTGGACCAGCACCGCGTTCCCGATGCTCACCGGCACGCTGATCACGGCCGCCGGCTTCCTGCCGATTGCCACTGCGCAATCGGGCACTGGCGAGTACACGCGTTCGATCTTCCAGGTAGTGACCATCGCGCTGCTGGCGTCGTGGATTGCCGCCGTGGTTTTCGTGCCGTATCTGGGGGAAAAGCTCCTGCCGGACCTGGCGAAGATTCATGCAGCGAAACACGGCATTGGTCAGCCTGATCCGTACGCCACGCCTTTTTATGAACGTGTCCGACGCCTGGTGGAATGGTGCGTGCGCTGGCGCAAAACGGTGATCACGCTGACAGTGGTGTTGTTTATCGCCTCCATCGTGTTGTTCCGTTTTGTACCGCAGCAGTTCTTCCCGGCCTCGGGACGACTGGAGTTGATGGTCGATCTGAAACTGGCCGAAGGCGCTTCGCTGAGCAACACCGCCGACGAGGTTAAACGCCTTGAAGGTTTACTGAAGGATCACGCCGGCATCGATAATTACGTGGCCTACGTCGGTACCGGTTCGCCGCGCTTTTACCTGCCGCTGGATCAGCAACTTCCTGCGGCGAGCTTCGCCCAGTTTGTCGTCCTGGCCAAGACCATCGAGGACCGCGAGACCCTGCGCACCTGGCTGATCGAAACCCTCAACGAGCAATTCCCGGCCCTGCGTTCGCGGGTGACGCGTCTGGAGAACGGCCCGCCAGTCGGCTATCCGGTGCAGTTCCGGGTCACCGGCGAACACATCGAGGACGTCCGCGCCCTGGCTCGAAAAGTGGCGGCCAAGGTTCGTGAGAATCCCCATGTGGCCAACGTCCACCTGGACTGGGAAGAACCGAGCAAAGTGGTTTATCTGAACGTCGATCAGGACCGCGCCCGCGCGCTCGGCGTAAGCACCGCGAACCTGTCGAAGTTTCTGCAAAGCTCGCTTACCGGTTCTAGCGTCAGTCAGTACCGCGAAGACAACGAGTTGATCGAAATCCTGCTGCGCGGCACGTTGCATGAGCGCACAGAACTGTCGTTGCTGCCGAGCCTGGCGGTGCCGACCGACAACGGTCGCAGCGTGGCGTTGTCGCAGATCGCGACGCTGGAATACGGCTTTGAAGAAGGCATCATCTGGCACCGCAACCGCTTGCCGAACGTGACGGTCCGCGCCGATATCTATGGCAAGGAACAACCGGCGACGCTGGTGCAGCAGATCATGCCGACGCTCGATCCGATCCGCGCGGAACTGCCTGACGGCTACTTGCTGGAAGTCGGCGGCACCGTGGAAGATTCCGCCCGTGGGCAGAATTCGGTGAAGGCCGGTGTGCCGCTGTTCATCGTGGTGGTGCTGACGTTGTTGATGCTGCAACTGCGAAGCTTCTCACGCACGGTGATGGTGTTTCTTACAGCGCCATTGGGATTGATCGGGGTGACCCTGTTCCTGATGGTGTTCCGCGAGCCGTTCGGTTTCGTGGCCATGCTCGGGACCATCGCGCTGTCCGGGATGATCATGCGTAACTCGGTGATTCTGGTAGACCAGATCGAGCAGGACATCGCCGCCGGGCTCAAACCGTGGCAGGCGATTATCGAAGCCACGGTGCGTCGTTTCCGGCCGATCGTGCTGACCGCGCTCGCCGCCGTATTGGCGATGATCCCGCTGTCACGCAGCGTGTTCTTCGGGCCGATGGCGGTGGCGATCATGGGCGGATTGATTGTCGCGACGGCGTTGACGTTGCTGTTTTTGCCGGCGCTGTATGCGGCGTGGTTCCGCATCAAAAAAGAACCCGCCTGCCCCCTGTAGGAGCGAGCTTGCTCGCGATGATCGTCAACGATGACGATGCAATCCTGACACCGCGCGGTGCTCTCCGGTTTATCGCGAGCAAGCTCGCTCCTACAAGTATTTCAGAATCCTCTGATATTGAGTCAGAGGGACCTGAATGCTGTACTCAAGCCTCAGTTTCATGAGGTTTTGAGACAGCAATAATGAAAAAGCCACCGAAGCTGAAGGGGCGGACCGATCCCGTGTTCGACCTCTTGGGGAAGTCACCCCACAAAGAACGCCTCTCGGATTACCTCGCCCTGCTCAAACCGCTGGATGATCAGGGACGCTATCTTCCCTTCGATGAATTGCGTTATCGCTGGGCGCCGGGGCTGGATTCGAACCTGTGTTGGGCGCTGGTAAAGAAAGCCAGAACGGCACAATACTCAAGTCTTTTGCCGCTGGGCGAGCCTGTTCAGTGGGGTAACTTCATGCTCACGCCGCTGGCGCACAAGGCGGTTTCCGCCGTCGATCGACAAACCACAACGGCTGCACTGGAATTTATGACCAGTCAGATCGGCGAGCATGCGCATTTCAGCTATCTGTTGAATGATCTGATCGAAGACGAAGCGATCAGCAGCAGCCAACTCGAAGGTGCAGCGACGACCACACGTGTGGCCAAGGACATGCTCAAGCGCAAGCGCCGGCCGCGCACGCCGGATGAGCGAATGGTGATCGGCAATTTCAAAATGATGAACTTCGCCTGGGAGAAACGTTATGAACCCCTGAGTGTCGCGCTGATTTTGGACATGCACCGGGTTGGCGTCGAAGGCATTGATGATGCGCAATACTCGCCAGGGGAGTTCAGGGGCAACGATGACGTGGTGGTGCAGGATGGCGAAGGCAACACCGTTCATACGCCCCCTCCTGCAGCGGGGGTGATGTCACGATTGCAGTTGCTGGCGAAGTGGATCAACCAGTCGCACAACGATCCTGAGCACGTGGAATACCTTCACCCACTGATCAAAGGCATCGCGCTGCATTTTGCCTTGGGCTATGAGCATCCTTTCCGTGATGGGAATGGGCGGGTCGCGCGGGCGTTGTTCTACTGGTACATGTTCAAGAGTGACTTCTCTGCCTTTCGTTACATTGCGATCAGCATTTTGTTGCGCAATGCGCCGGTGAAGTACGGGCGCTCTTATCTGAACACTGAAGCTGATGACCTCGACTTGACGTACTTCATTGATTTCCAGTGTTCGGTCGTCTTGCGTGCTGTCAGTGGTTTCACCAAGGCGTATCGGAAAAGTCTGGCGTACGCCGACAGCTTTGATCGCTGGTTGTTGGCGTCCGGTTTTTTTGAGCAATTGACCGAGAAGCAGCGTGCCGTATTCCAGGTGGCCAAGAGCGGGATGGCCAAGGAATTTACGGCAGTTAATGTGAAGGAAAACCTGAACTGCTCTTACAACACCGCGTCGGCGACCCTGAACGGGCTGGCGGATTTGAAGGTGTTTGAGAAGAGGAAGGTGGGGCGGGAGTGGGTGTTTTTCCTACGGCCTGTATCGGCCTGAATCAGTGTG
Organism: Pseudomonas sp. GM60; assembly: GCF_000282415.1. Classification (NCBI taxonomy): domain Bacteria; kingdom Pseudomonadati; phylum Pseudomonadota; class Gammaproteobacteria; order Pseudomonadales; family Pseudomonadaceae; genus Pseudomonas; species Pseudomonas sp. GM60. The sequence goes on along the minus strand of NZ_AKJI01000169.1, from coordinate 26,895 downwards.
GGAGCATGCCTGCTCCCACAGAGCCTTGTACTAAGGCTTAGAGCGAACCAAACACCTTCTTCGCCAAACTGGTCGCCGCCGCCGCAGGGTTCTGGCGAATGGTTTCTTCCTGTTTGCCGATCATCTCGAACAAACCGTTCAGGGCCTGCTCGGTCACGTAGCTTTCGATGTTGGCGCTTTTCGCATCCACTACGCCCATGGTCGCGGCTTGTCCGGCGAACGAGTTGTACTGCTTGGCCAGGCCAACCTGGTCGGTGGCTTGTTTGACGATCGGCAGGAACTTGGCGCGGATCTGTTCGCGGCTGGTTTTGTTCAGGTATTGCGTGGCGGAGTCATTACCGCCGCTGAGAATGCCCTTGGCATCTTCGACCGTCATCTTCTTCACGGCATCCACGAGGATCGGCTGAGCCTGGACCACGGCCGTTTCCGCCGCTTTGTTCATGCTGGTTTCCAGCTGATCGACCTGATCGCCCATGCCGAACTGTTTCATTTTGCTGGCGACCTTGCCCAGTTTGCCCGGCAGTTCGATCTTCACGTCCGGGTTGTTACTGAAGCCGCCCGGTGTACCGAGTTGTTTCACGGCCAGTTGCGCGCCTTGGGTCAGGGCATCCTTGAGGCCGCCGGTAGCGTCCTTTTGCGACAAGTCACTGAGCGACAGCGCCATGGCACTGGCGGAAATCATCAAACCTGCACACAGGCCGGCAAAGCGAAGGGTAGGGCGGAACATGGCGGCTTCCTTGTTCAAAAAAAGAATTAACGGACGGCGTCGACGCGAATTTTCAATGGCTGTGGGTCGCTGCCATTCAGTTGCACGGCGTGATGTTCGGTGGTGATGAACATCAGCTGGCCATTCACTTCGATTCGCGCGCTGACGGAATAACGATGGCCGGGTTTGACCTGGGCTGGATCGTAACTCAGATGGAACGGCAGTGGCACCTGGCCTTTGACCGGGCCTTTCTGCTCGTCGAGCACCACGGCAGGAGCGTCGGCCAGCGATACGTCCTGCAAGCTGACGCTCAGGGTGGCAGTCGGCGGCAGGGCGATGCGTTGCAGGTAGAAGACTTCGCCATCGAGGCTGGTTTTGGCGCCGGGTTGCATGGACTGGCAGGCTCCGAGCAAAGCGGCGATGGCCAATAGAGAGAGTTTTTTCATCGAATATCTCCAATCTAATGTAGGAGTGAGACCGGCTTGCCGGCGATTGCGGTGTGTCAGTCAGCGATGAGGTGACTGAACCATTTTCGCGAGCAGGCTCGCTCCTACAGGGTTTTGCGTTAGTTCTCGGGCTGTGTGGCGACCAGATCCGCCGCATCTTCACTGCGATGCAACGCCACCTGACGGATCGACAAGCGGATCTCCGCCGACAACACCCGTTTCGCCGCACCTTCGGCCAGTTCGCCGAGCAGTTCGTGATAGCTCAGCTTGCCGGCCTCGTCGCGCTTGAGCACTTCGAGGTCGAGCATCGTCTGGATGAAGTGGCGGAACAGGCTCTTGTCGAAAAATTCCGGCGCGTTCAGTCCATGCAGGATCGACAGGCGCTGGGCCATGACCGTGCACAGGTCTTCCAGTTCTTCGGCGCTGATGCTGTTCTGGCCGCTGTTGAGCAGCAGCGAAACCGTCATGTAGAAGCGCTGCAAGGTCTGGGCGATGCTCTTCGACAGCAGCGTCAGCAACACGAAATGTCGCGAGCTTGGTGCCGGACGCAGGTAAACGTCGTTCTCGAAACGCAGCAGACCTTGCTCGACGAACGCTTCGAGCCATTGATCGATCACGGCATCCAGTTCGTCCAGCGACCAGCGAATGAACAGCTCCGATTGCAGGTACGGATACAGTGCGCGGGTGTAGCGCAGGATCTGCTCGCGGCTCATGCGCGACGCACTCTGGAAGAAACTCGCGAGCAACGCCGGCAACGCGAAAATGTGCAGCACGTTGTTGCGGTAGTAAGTCATCAGGACGGCGTTTTGCTCATCCAGATAGAGGATTTTGCCCAGCGCATCGCTTTGCTCGGACAGCAGGTCCATGTCCTTCACATGCTCGATCAGTGCACGGCCGTCACCTTCCGGCAGCGTAGTGTGCGGCGAGTACGGAACCTTGCGCAGCAGCGCCAGATACAGATCCAGCACCCGCGCCATGGCGCGATCGTCCAGTGCCAAACGACTGGTGGACAGCAATGCCAACGCCACGAGGTTGACCGGGTTGATCGCTGCCGCTTCGTTCAGGTGCTGCGCCACTTTCTCGCCGAGGCGGTTGGTGGTTTCGTTGAGCCAGGCCGGTTTGAACTGCGGGCCGAGTTCCTGTTGACGCCAGTCTGGCTGTTCGCTGTCGAGGAATTCCGCCAGTTTGATCGGCTCGCCGAAGTTCACCGCCACCTGGCCGAAACGCTGCTTCAGGGCGCCGATGACTTTGAAGATGTCGAAGATCGATTCTTTCTTCTTGCTCGCGCCACGCAGTTCGCCAAGGTAAGTCCGGCCTTCCAGCACGCGTTCATAACCGATGTACACCGGCACGAACACGATCGGCATGCGCGAGGAGCGCAGGAAGCTGCGCAAGGTGATCGCCAGCATCCCGGTTTTCGGTTGCAACATGCGCCCGGTGCGCGAGCGGCCGCCCTCGACGAAATACTCGACCGGAAAACCTTTGGTGAACAGGGTGTGCAGGTATTCGTTGAACACCGAGGTGTACAGCGGGTTGCCCTTGAAGGTACGGCGCATGAAGAACGCACCGCCGCGACGCAGCAGGCCACCGATCCCCGGCATGTTGAGGTTGATCCCGGCGGCGATGTGCGGCGGGGTCAGGCCGTTGCGAAACAGCAGATAGGACAGCAGCAGATAGTCGATGTGGCTGCGGTGGCACGGCACATAGATCACTTCGTAACCCGGTGCGACCTTCTGCACGCCTTCGATATTGTTGACCTTGATGCCGTCGTAGATCTTGTTCCAGAACCAGCTCAGCACCACTTCCATGAAGCGGATCGCGGTGTAGGTGTAGTCCGAGGCGATCTCGTTGCCGTAGCGCAGGGCCTGGGCCTTGGCTTTCTCCGGGGAGATATTCCCGCGTTCGGCTTCGTCGAGGATCGCTTGCTTGACCAGCGGCTGGTTGAGCAGGCCTTTGACCAAGTTGCGACGGTGGGAAATGTCCGGGCCGATCACCGCGGCTTTGAGGTTGCGGAAATGCACCCGCAGAATCCGTTGGGCCATGCGCACGGTGCGCTCGTGGCCCTTGTTGTGCTCGATCAGTTCACGCAGGTGGATCGGCGCGGAGAATTGCACGCGGGTCTTGCGCCCCAGCACGATGATGCTCAGCAAGCGGCGCAGGCGCCCGGTAACTGCCCAGCTATCGGCGAACAGCAGCTTCCATGGACTCGATTCGCTGTCCGGCGACTGGCCCCAGAACACGCTGACCGGAATGATCTGCGCGTCTTCGGCAGCGTTCTGGCTCAGGGCGCTGACCAGTCGGGTCAGGGTCGGTGGCGCGCCGCGTTTGTCCTGACGCCCGAGCCAGTCGGGCTCCGGTGTCAGGTAAAAGAACGCGGCGGGTTCCAGCAGATTGCCGACAGACACCGGCAGCACCGGGCGCGGCAGGCCCGCCTTGCTGCATTCGGTGTCGACCACGGCGAGGTCGGTCAGCGAAGGGTTTTGCAGGACGTAGAACACCGGACGGCTGCGGTCGAGGTTGAGGGTGAACGACGACTGATTGATCGTCTCCGAGCGAACCCAGAGATAGAGCAGTCGGCGCAGGGTGCCAAACACAAGACGGCGGAACGGGGAACGGGTCATACGGCTTCTGCATGAGTGGAATAAACCGAGCGTTTGCTCGGGCGGTCGATAGTGTGCCGGATTCACTGAAAATCGGCAAAAAAGCGGCAATCAAAGTGCTATTGAGAGATTAAATGTCTGACATATACTCGGCGCACTGTCGCCGTCACCCTCATGGGACCGGTATGCGCAGGCTGACGTTCCCGAGGCTTTCCTGCGAAAAGCCCGATCAATAATAAAAAGGGAGTATGAACAAATGGCAACACGCGAAACCGGCAACGTGAAGTGGTTCAACGACGCCAAGGGCTACGGCTTCATCCAGCGCGAGGACGGGGTGGACGTGTTTGTGCATTACCGCGCGATTCGCGGTGAGGGGCATCGTTCGCTGACTGAAGGCCAGCAGGTCGAGTACGGCGTTGTGACGGGGGAGAAGGGTTTGCAGGCTGAGGATGTGGTGGGGCTGTAAAACCACCCTCCAGATCACCCAAAACCCACTGTAGGAGCGAGCCTGCTCGCGAAGAACTCAAGGACACCGCGCTTTCCCGGAATTGGCGCGTTATCGTTGGCGACCATCGCGAGCAGGCTCGCTCCTACAGGGTTGGTTTACTGCTTTTAAGCAGTTTTCCAGGTGATCTCTTCTTCGCCATCGGCGCTGATGCGCATCCAGCGATCCGCTGTCTCTTCACCTTCTTCCTCGACCCAACTGCCCGGCGCACAACGTACTTCTACGTTCAGCGCGGCAAACGCGGCGCGGGCGCAGGCGATGTCGTCTTCCCACGGGGTCTGGTCGCTTTCCAGGTACAGGCTGTTCCATTTTCCTACCGCTTTCGGCAGCCAGGTCACTGGCACGTTGCCGGCCTTGCACTTGTAGGTCTGACCTTTCTGTACCCAATCGGTGCACGGGCCCAGAGCCGCGCCGAGCCAGGCGGATACGGCCTTGTGGTCGACGTCGGCGTCTTTCAGGTAAATCTCGATATCGGGTTGGCGCATGGATGTCCTCACTGCGGGTCTGAAAAATCCATTCGCGGATTTAGCCGGCCTCAAGCTGCTGCTCAAGACCAAAAATTAAGATTGAAGAACAAAGTAATCGTAGCGCATCGAAACAGTGACCTCGAACGGCTCGGTCTGCTCGATGACCGCCGCCCGGCGTTCGGCACTGGCGCGCCAGCCGTGAGGCGTCATGGCCAACAGGTTGGCGCGATCCTGACCACTTGCAAGCGTCAGCTTGAATTCCAGGGTTTCACTGTGTTGCAGCGCCATGCCGTCCGGCACCAAGGCCAGATGCTTGTCGTCGGTGTACTCACGCACTTCGTCGTACAGCCGCTCGCGCAATTCCATCAGGTGGCCGCTGGTCGGCCCGACTTTCATCAAGCCGCCGCCGGGGCTGAGCAGGCGCTTGGCTTCTTCCCAGTCCAGCGGGCTGAAGACGCTGGCGAGAAACTGACAACTGCCGGACGCCAACGGCACCCGCGCCATGCTGGCGATCAACCAGGTCAGCTGCGGGTTGCGTTTGCAGGCGCGTTTGACCGCTTCCCGGGAGATGTCCAGCGCGTAACCGTCAGCGTTCGGCAAGGCTTCGGCAATTTGCGCGGTGTAGTAACCCTCGCCACAACCGATGTCGAGCCAGCGCTGCGGCGCGTATTGCGCTGCCAGCTCAGCGAGACGCCTGGCCACCGGCGCGTAATGGCCGGCGTTCAGGAAGTCGCGCCGGGCTTCGACCATCGCCAGGTTATCCCCAGGGTCGCGGCTGTTCTTGTGCTGCACCGGCAACAGGTTTAGGTAACCCTGGCGCGCGCGGTCGAAACGATGCCCGGCGGGGCAGGCCACGCCGTTGTCCACCGCGTTCAGCGGTTCGCTGCAGATCGGGCAGGCGAGCATCAGGCGAGCAACTTGATCAGGGTCTGGTAGTAGATTTCGGTCAGCACGTCGAGGTCGGCGGCCAGCACGCGCTCGTTGACCTGGTGGATCGTCGCGTTGACCGGGCCCAGTTCAACCACCTGTGTACCCATGGTCGCGATAAAGCGGCCATCGGAGGTGCCACCGCTGGTGGAGGCTTTGGTTTCGCGACCGGTGATGTCCTTGATGCTCGACGCGACGGCGTCCAGCAACGCGCCCGGTTCGGTGAGGAATGGCAGACCGGACAGCGCCCAGTCGATGTGCCAGTCCAGGCCATGCTTGTCGAGGATATCGGCGACGCGTTTCTGCAGGCCTTCGACGGTGGATTCGGTGGAGAAGCGGAAGTTGAACACCGCCACCAGATCACCGGGGATCACGTTGGTCGCGCCAGTGCCGGAATTCACGTTGGAAATCTGGAAACTGGTCGGCGGGAAGAAATCGTTGCCGTGGTCCCAATGCTCGGCGGCCAGTTCGGCCAGCGCCGGGGCGGCGAGGTGGATCGGGTTCTTGGCGAGGTGCGGATAAGCGACGTGACCTTGCACACCGCGTACGGTCAGCTTGGCGCCGAGGGAACCGCGACGGCCATTCTTGACCACGTCACCGACCAGCGTGGTACTCGACGGTTCGCCGACGATGCACCAGTCCAGACGCTCCTTGCGCGCCGCCAGACGTTCAACCACCGCCTTGGTGCCGTGGTGCGCCGGGCCTTCTTCATCGCTGGTGATCAGAAACGCGACTTTGCCCTTGTGATCCGGGTAGTCGGCGACGAAGCGCTCGGCGGCCACGGTCATGGACGCCAGGCTGCCTTTCATGTCCGCTGCGCCACGACCGCAGAGCATGCCGTGTTCGTCGATCAGCGCGTTAAACGGGTCGATCTGCCAGGCGGTCACCGGGCCGGTCGGGACCACGTCGGTGTGGCCGGCGAAACACAGCACCGGGCCGTCGTGCTTGCCGTGGGTGGCCCAGAAGTTATCCACATCTTCGATGCGCATTGGCTCAAGCATAAAACCGGCATCGCCCAGGCGCTGCATCATCTGCTTCTGGCAATCGGCGTCGACCGGCGTCACGGACGGACGGCGGATCAGGTCGATGGCGAGTTGAAGGGTCGGCGAAAGGTCGGCGTGGGCCGTCATGGAAAACTCCGGAAACTGTAAAAATGTAGGAGCGAGCTTGCTCGCGATGGACGTTAACGATTACGCGTGAAATCTGGATGACCGCGTTGCCCTTGCGTTTTTCGCGAGCAAGCTCGCTCCTACAGGTATTTGGGTCAGGCCATTGGGGCCAAGGGCCTGCAAAATGGCGGTTATCTTAAAGCAAAACGGCGGCCATTGGCCGCCGTTTAGTGCATCTGCAAAGATTTAGACTGCCGGTGCCGTTTCGGCCTCGACGGCCGGTTTGGGCAGCGAGGACAGGAACGCCATGATCAGCGCCGCCAGGTACGGCAGCGACTGCACCAGCAACATGATCACCCAGAAGCGCATGTCGTTGCTCGGCAGCCCGTTCACCAGGAAGATCCCCAGCGCCGCGCCCCACAACAGCAGCATGATGAACATCTCTTCACGCGCTTCCGAAATCGCCACCCAGAAGCCGTGGTTGTCGGCGTTTTTCGGCGTGCGGAAGAACGGAATGCTGCTGGTGAAGAAGCCGTACAGCACCGCTTTGGCGATGGTGTGCGACAACGCCAGCCCGGCCAGCGCCGCGCAGAACGCATCCTTGAGGTTCACGCCAACGGCGCGACGGTAGAGGAAGATGATCTTGCCGACCTTGAACACGAACAGCGCCAATGGCGGGATCGCGAAAATCAGCAACGGCGGATCGACCCGCTGCGGCACGATGATCATCGCCGCCGACCACAACAGTGCGCCCACGGTGAAGAAGATGTTCATGCCATCCGCCACCCACGGCAACCAGCCCGCGAGGAAGTGGTAACGCTGGCCACGGGTCAGCTCGGTGTCCTTGCCGCGCAGCAGACTGGCGGTGTGACGCTTGATGATCTGAATCGCACCGTAGGCCCAGCGGAAACGCTGTTTCTTGAAGTCGATAAAGGTATCGGGCATCAGGCCTTTGCCGTAGCTGGTGTGGTAATACGCCGCCGACAAGCCTTTCTCGAACACGCGCAGGCCCAACTCGGCGTCTTCGCAGATGCACCAGTCGGCCCAGCCGAGTTCCTCGAGCACCGAGCGCCGGGTCATGGTCATGGTGCCGTGCTGGATGATCGCGTCGCGGTCGTTACGGGTGACCATGCCGATGTGGAAGAAGCCTTTGTATTCCGCGTAGCAGAGCTTCTTGAAGGTGCTTTCGTTCTGGTCGCGATAATCCTGCGGCGACTGCACCACAGCGATTTTCGGATCGGCGAAGTGCGGCACCATGTGCTTGAGCCAGTTCGGGTCGACGCAGTAGTCAGAGTCGATCACCGCAATCACTTCGGCATCTTTGGCGGTGTGCGGAATCAGGTAGTTCAGCGCGCCGCCCTTGAAGCCGGCGAGCGGTGCGACGTGGAAGAACTTGAAGCGCGGGCCGAGGGTTGCGCAGTAATCGCGCACCGGCTCCCAGACGGCCGGGTCCTTGGTGTTGTTGTCGATGATCAGGACTTCGAAGTCCGGATAGTCGAGGTTGGCCAAGGCGTTGAGGGTCTGTTTGACCATCTCCGGCGGCTCGTTGTAGCACGGCACGTGAATCGACACTTTCGGCCTGTAGTCCGAATCGCCCACCACCGGCAGGAATTCACGCCGGCGTTTGTGGGTCCAGACTGCTTCGGCCAGTTCATGCGCCTCGGTCAGCAGTACGATAAAGACCCCGAGTGCGCCGAGTGCGAGGAGAAATCCTACGGTCAGGCTGAACCAGGTGCTGTATTGCTGGCTGTAGTCGTAGCCGATCCACACCAGCACCGAACCGCACAAGAAGGCGATAAAAGTCAGGAAGGTGCGGCCACGTTGACGCAGGGCCGAGCCGTCAATCATCAGCAAGGTCAGGGACAGCAGGGCCAACACCGCCGAGCCGATGGCCAGCACGCGCCATTGCGGGATCGCGACGACCGGGCCTTCGAAGTTGAATTTCTGCTGGCGCGCAGCGTTGAACACGCCCCAATACGCGCCCACCGAACCTTCGTCACTGGCCTTCCACGGCTGGTCGAACGCTTCGATCACGAAGTAGTTGAAACCCTGGCGGTTAAGCTTGTTCACCAGCGTGCGCAGGTAGATCGCCTGATCTGCCGGGCTCGCATCGGTGCCGCCACGCATGCGGCCGTTGCTCGGCCAGCCAACCTCCGAGAGCAGCAGCGGTTTTTTCGGGAACATCTTTTTCAGGTCGCGAGCGCGGTCGAGGACGAACTGGCCGGCCTTGTCCACCGGGATGTATTCCCAATAAGGCAGGACGTGCGCGGCAATCAGGTCGACGTGCTTGGCCAGTTCCGGGTGTTCTTCCCAGACGTGCCATTGCTCGGACGTGGTGACCGGCACTTTCACGGCAGCGCGAACGCGATCAAGGAGCACGCTCAGTTCGGCAGCGGTAATTTCCTTACGGAAGATGGCCTCGTTGCCTACGACCACACGAACCACGCTGCGTGAGGAGTTGGCGATTTCGATGGCCCGGGTGATTTCCCGCTCGTTGCGTTCCAGGTCCGGGCTGATCCAGATCCCCAAGGTAACCCGCAGGCCGAATTCCTCTGCCAGTTTGGGAATGTCTCCCAGGGTGCCATCGACCGAGTAGGTACGGATGTTGTCCGTCAGCTTACTCATGATCTCCAGATCGCGACGCATTTGATCGTCGGTCGGGTACTGCTCTTTCTGCGGATACTGGCCTTGCTGGAACGGCGAGTACGAGAAACCGGAGATCTGTTCAGGCCAGTTGGGGGCGGTGACCGGGCGATTGATCAGCGCCCAGAAGCCGGTAAACAAGGCTGCGATGGCGAGCACCACGACCAGGTTGAGTCCAAATTTACGCGATGACATAGCTATTTCGGGTTCCAAAGGCTGTGGAACGAAGGAACGGTTGGCGATCGCCAAGGGGCGCGCATCCTACACCGGCAGTTCACTGAACGTACATCGGACAGGGAATTGCACGACATTGGGCAATCGGCTTTCACATAAGTTCTTACACTTGTCGCTTGTAGCTTAGATCTTTTGGCGTGTGGCCCTATAATGCGCGCCGGTTTTTGGGGTAATGGTCATGAGTACAGAAGATCCGCGGTTTGCAGGCATCGCCCGTTTGTATGGCATCGAAGGGCTAGAGCGTCTGCGCGCGGCGCACGTGGCGATTGTTGGCGTCGGTGGCGTCGGCTCCTGGGCTGCGGAAGCGGTGGCGCGGTGTGGCGTGGGCGAGATTTCGCTGTTCGACCTCGACGACGTCTGCGTCAGCAATGCCAACCGTCAGTTGCATGCGCTGGACAGCACCGTCGGCAAGTCCAAGGTCGAGGTGATGGCCGAGCGCCTGCGCGGGATCAACCCGGATTGCACGGTGCATGCGGTGGCGGATTTCGTCACCCGCGACACCATGGCCGAATACATCACGCCGAACATCGACTGTGTGATCGACTGCATCGACAGCGTCAACGCCAAGGCTGCGCTGATCGCCTGGTGCAAACGCCGCAAGATCCAGATCATCACCACCGGCGGGGCGGGCGGGCAGATCGACCCGACGTTGATCCAGGTCTGCGACCTGAACCGCACATTCAACGACCCGTTGGCCTCGAAAGTGCGCTCGACCCTGCGCCGCGATTACAACTTCTCCCGCACCGTGACCCGCCATTACAGCGTGCCGTGCGTGTTCTCCACCGAGCAGCTGCGTTATCCGAAGCCGGACGGCAGCATTTGCCTGCAGAAGAGTTTTGTCGGGGATGGCGTGAAGCTGGACTGCGCGGGCGGGTTTGGTGCGGTGATGATGGTGACCGCGACGTTCGGCATGGTCGCGGCGACCAAGGCTGTGGATAAGATTGTGGCGGGTGTGCGGCGCCCGGCGGACAAAATCAAACCAGAGGCATGAAACACAACTTTGTAGGAGCCGGCTTGCTGGCGATCCAGGCAATGCGGTTTTCCTGACACACCGCGGCGCCTGGATCGCCAGCAAGCCGGCTCCTACAGGGCGAGTTCTCGCATTCGCTGGAGCACGGCGTTGAGGCCGTTGCTGCGCGAAGGGGAGAGCTGTCGCGACAGTCCCAGCTGGTTGAACCAGTCCGGCAAATCCACCTGTTGCAATTCGGCAGCCGACAACCCGTTAACCCGCGCCAGCAACAACGCCACTAACCCGCGGATCAACCGCGCATCGCTGCTCGCGGCAAACTGCCAGTGACCGTCCTGCAACGATCCCACCAGCCACATCTGACTTTCACAGCCATGCACGCGGTTGGCGTCGACTTTATCCACATCGCTCAACGCCGGCAGCCGGTCGCCCCATTGCATCAGCAGTCGCGCGCGTTGCTCCCAGCCTGCGGCGGCCTGAAAAGTTTCGAGCGCCATTTCGGCATCAGCGGGGAGGTTCATCGCAACAACTCCAGCGCTTGATCCAGCGCATCAAAGAACCGTTGCAGGTCCTCGGAATCGTTGTAAAGCGCCAACGACACCCGAATCGCCCCGGCCAGTTCAAAGCTTTTCAGCAGCGGCATCGCGCAATGATGACCGGCGCGCACCGCGATCCCCTGTTCTGTCAGCAAGTGCGCCAGATCAGAGTTATGCACACCCTCGACGACAAAACTCGCCAGGGCCAGTTGCGGTTTGCCCAGCAAGCGAATGCCGTCGCGCGCCTCAAGACCTTTCAACAAATAGTCATGCAGCGCGGCTTCATGGGCCGAAACCGCGTCCTGATCGAGGCCGGCGAGGTAATCCAGCGTCGCCCCGAGACCAATCACGCTGGAGATCGGCGGCGTTCCAGCCTCGAAACCGAGCGGAGCAGGACGAAAGCGCGCGTGCTGGTAATCCGCATCCAGCACCATTTCGCCGCCGAACTGCCAATGGCGCAGTTGCTTGAGCGCCTCATGACGGCCGAACAACACCCCCAGGCCATCGGGGCCATAGAGCTTGTGGCTGGAAAAAACATAAAAGTCGCAACCCAGCGCCTGCACATCGTGCCGTCCATGGACCACGCCTTGGGCGCCATCGACCACGGTCAACGCGTTGTGTGCCTTGGCCATCGCCAGCAGCGCGGGCAATGGCTGCCAGGCGCCGAGCACATTGGACAGCTGACTGACCGCCAGCAAGCGGGTTCGCGGGCCGATCAACGCGGCGGCGGCATCCAGGTCGATCAAGCCGTCGGCGTCCAGCGGCAGGATCACCAGTTTCAGATCGCGACGGTGAGCCAGTTGCTGCCATGGCAGCAGGTTGGCGTGGTGCTCCAGGGCGCTGATGACAATTTCATCGCCCGGATTGAACAGGTGTTCCAGGCCATAGGCCAGGAGGTTCAGCGCAGAGGTCGCGCCGTGGGTGAAGATGATCTGCCCGCAATCACCGGCATTCAGCCATTGCGCGACTTTATTGCGGCTGTCCTCGAACGCCTGGGTGGCATGCGCGCCGGGCAAGTGTTGCGCCCGATGCACGTTGGCTGCGCCATTGGCGTAGTAATGCGCCAGGGCATCCAGAAGGGCTTGAGGTTTTTGCGTGGTGGCGGCGTTGTCCAGATAGGTCTGGTCCTGCCGTTGCAGGGCGGCGATGGCCGGAAAATCGGCGCGCCAGGGAGAGAGAATCATCATGGTGTTCGCCTGTTCGCCTGTACGCCTGACCTATGTAGGAGCGAGCTTGCTCGCGATGATCGAGCGGACGACACGGGCTGTCTGATGCCGCGCGTTATCGTTGACGTCCATCGCGAGCAGGCTCGCTCCTACACAGGTGCGGGTGGTCGTGTGGCTTAGTTGTGAGCGTGCAGCGCTTCGTTCAATTCGATCGCCGATTTGTGGGTTTTGCATTCCACGGCACCGGTTTCCGAATTGCGGCGGAACAGCAGGTCCGGCTGACCGGCCAGTTCACGAGCCTTCACGACTTTGACCAGTTTGTTGTTTTCGTCCAGTAGCGCCACTTTGGTGCCAGCGGTCACGTACAGGCCCGACTCAACGGTGTTGCGGTCACCCAACGGGATACCGATACCGGCGTTGGCGCCGATCAGGCAGCCTTCGCCAACCTTGATCACGATGTTACCGCCGCCCGACAGGGTGCCCATGGTCGAGCAACCGCCGCCCAGGTCCGAACCCTTGCCGACGAACACGCCAGCGGAAACGCGGCCTTCGATCATGCCCGGGCCTTCGGTACCGGCGTTGAAGTTGACGAAACCTTCGTGCATCACGGTGGTGCCTTCGCCGACGTAAGCGCCCAGACGAATACGGGCGGCATCAGCGATACGCACGCCGGCCGGCACGACGTAGTCGGTCATTTTCGGGAATTTGTCGACCGAGAACACTTCCAGCAGCTCGCCGCGCAGACGGGCTTCCAGTTGGTGTTCGGCCAGTTCGGCGAGATCGATCGCGCCCTGGCTGGTCCATGCGACGTTCGGCAACAGCGGGAACACGCCGGCCAGGTTCAGGCCGTGCGGCTTGACCAGGCGATGGGACAGCAGGTGCAGCTTGAGGTAAGCCTCAGGCGTGGAAGTCAGCGGCGCATCTTCGGCCAGAATGGTGGCGACCAGCGGCTTGTGGCTTTCGGCCAGACGGGTCAGCAGGGCGACCTGGGCTGCGTCGACACCTTTCAGTGCTTCAGCCAGTTGCGAAGCCTGGGCGGTGCTGAACGCGATGGCCTGATTGCCTTCGGTGTAACCCAGAACCGGCGCGATGGCCGCGACCAGATCGGCCGACGGGTTGAGCAGCGGCTGAGCGTAAAACACTTCGAGCCATGCGCCCTGACGATTTTGAGTGCCGACACCAAAGGCCAGGCTGAATACGGAAGTGGACATGTAAATACCTCTAACAAAATTGAACGGGCTGGCTTACTTGAGCGCTGCCGCGTAGATATCTGGCTTGAAGCCAATCAGGGTTCGGTCACCGAGATCGAGCACCGGGCGCTTGATCATCGAGGGTTGTGCGAGCATCAGTTCGATGGCTTTCGACTGGTCGAGATCGGCTTTGCGTTCGTCGTCGAGCTTGCGAAAGGTCGTGCCTGCACGGTTCAACACCACTTGCCAGCCGTGCTCGTCGCACCATTGGCTCAGGTGTTCACGGTCGATTCCGACCGTTTTGTAATCATGAAAGTCATAGCCGACAGCGTGTTCATCGAGCCAGGTGCGCGCCTTTTTCATGGTGTCGCAGGCTTTGATGCCGTAAAGCTCTAAGTGCTTGATTTCATTGGGCATAAATTCTTCCCCAAAACTTCCCCAATATCGCCCTAAAATTCAGCCACCGATTATGCCACGTCGATCCACTCAGCGCCTCGACTGTCGCGGTACAGATCGGTCATGGTGGCCGAGCGGTGACCGAGCAGTTTCTGGGCGTCCCGACCTTCAGCCTCATGCAGCCGTGCGGCCAGGGATCGTTGTTCGTGAAAGGACGGTGGCTGCCGGCCGAAAGTTATCCCCAGCTTCGCGCCTGCCTTGTCGCGAGCTTCCGCAAACGCAGAGCTCAAGGTGTCCAGCACCACCGGCTGGCCAGCCTTAGCCCGCCCCGGGGCCTGGGCATGATGCACCAGGTGTTGTGACAGAACGCGATCGCGGCACTGCTTGATCACTTGATTGAGGTCCAGACCGACAGACTCCAAGCGAATCTCGGTACTGATCCGAAGACGGGCACCGGTCTTTGATTGCACAACGTGCAGGAAACCGTCGTGAACATCCTTGAACAGCATCGATGCGATGTCGTCGCGGCGCTGACCGGTCAGTACCGCCAGTTCCATCGCTCGGCGCAGCCACGGCTTCTCGGCTTCTTCGTATATTGCCTTCCACAGTTCCAGCGTCAGTCGTTCGCGCTTGATATTCACCCGCGCTGCCTTCGTCACTTCGACCGGGTTGGCGCCGACCCATCCCCTGGCCATGGCCTCGACGAACACGTCTCGCAACAGCGAGCGCATCGCCCGGGCCATCTGCGCCTTTCCTTCTTTGGCCATGCCTGTCAGGTAATCGGCCACATCCATCGTTGTGATGTCCTTGATTCCCTTCGAACCGAATACCGCATCAAGGCGGTTGATCCGCATGCCCACGTTTTTGTTGCTGCTGGCGGAGAGCTTGCGCTCGGCAAACAGCTCACGGTATTCCACCAGCCAATCCGAGAACAGCTTGCCCGGCGCTGGCGCCGGGGTGCTGATGCGTTCCGTTAGGGTTGGCTTGAGTGCGTCGGCATGGTTGGCGGTGACGGCCTCGCGAATGGCCGCCTCCTTGTCCTTGCCCAGACCAAACACGCGGCCACTGATCGGGTCTCGGTAGGTGTAGTAGGTGACGCCGTTGCGGGCGTCGGTCTTGCGGTAGAGATTGGGCGGAAGATCCTTTGACCCGGTGTTACGCGGCCTGGGCGCCATTGCGTGCTCTCTCTATTCTGCTGATCAGGCTGCCGCCGACAATCCGGACGGGCTGCTGGCCAGGTTCTTGGTAGTGGGCGTCAGACTCTACATAGTAGTTGCGCCCGTGCTTGACCGGTACCGGTGCGATCCGGCCTTCTCGCGCCCATTTACGCAAGGTGTTGGGACTGGGTGGCGTCTTGAACTCGGCCGCTGCCCATTCGTCCAGGGTAACTTTGCTCATGAATGCTCCATGCCGCGTGTTGCAGCAGAAGGTGGTTATTGGGTGGTTTTGGCGATGGCTGCTCGGATGGTCTTCAGGTACTGGCCATCGACGCCCACATACCCCATGCCACCGAACTCTTTGTCGCAGCGCTTGAGGACGCCCGTCAGTACCTCGACGAGCTCTTCGCAGAGTGCGCGCTCTTCCCGGCCAATCTCCCAAAAGCGCGTTCCCCAGTGGCCGGGCGGTGGCGGGTTGGAGTTCTGCGCGCCAAGAGCCAAGGCACCAACAGCAGAATCAAGCAGGTCGCGCTTGTAGGCGTTGTCGCCGTCGATGCTCAAACCTTGGCGCCGCAGCGCATCGAGCGCGTTGTTCAGATTCGCCTCCGGCGATGGCAGCACCAGGTCAAAATCGGCTTTGCCTGGCCGGCAAGCGACGAGAAACATTTCACAGTCGAGCGGCAGGTGCTGTGCGATATCTGAGATCGACTCAACCGCTGCTTCCCGCAGATGGTGTTTTTGATCGGCCATACGAATTCCTCGCCCGCCGTTCACCGGCAGGCTGGTAGGTGGATTGGGTTAGGGCTTTGCGACAGGCTGTGCTGGCGACGCCTGCCACTCGATGACATCAGCGCCGAAGTCCTTGCTTGTGAAGTCGATGGCCCCGAACGACCAGTGATAGGCGAATGGTCCGACACGCTCGCAGCCAGCCAGCACGCTGCCGCAGGACAGGCGAATATCGATTCGATCCAATCCTGGGTCTTCCTCGGGATCTGGTGGGCACCAGTTCCCGGCGAGCTGGCGGACCTGCTCGACAACATCATCAACCTCAAAGCCGCCACGGTTGCCCACGATGCTGCTGATTTGGCGAATGCCACAGACCCAGCGATCTTTGCGCACCAGGGCGCCGTCATCGCGGAATTCGTACTCCTCGACCTTGGCGTGCCGAAATTCGGGCTTTCGGAAGTCGAGTTCAGTTACTTCTCGGGTCATCGCCGCGGCCCCTTGTAGATGTGCCAGAGCATGTAGAGCGGGGCGAAGATCATGGGGTCACCTTCAGGCCGGCGGCTTCGATGGCCTTTGCGCAGGCATTCCGCATACGTTGGGCTGCGTGATAGGCGTCCATGTGGCTGTCATCGATTGCGCACTCAGGCTCTTCCGGCTCGGCTGGTGCTGGCGGCATATCCACCACTACAACAGCGCGGGACTCATTCCAGAAGTGCCAGTAGGCATCGACCGAGCCGTCGGAATAGCCGTCACCAGACCGGCCCAGGCACTCCACGCGTATCTCGACCTCGAGGAACCCGCTTTCTTTCATGCGGGCAATGACAGCAGCTTCGAACTGTTCGCGCAGGATCATGACGTCACCTGCGGGCCGAGATCAGCCAGCGCGAACACAATGCCGCGGCAGTAGTGATCCTCACCATCCAGCACATCGAAGGTCGAGTGGGGAATATCGGTTGAATAAGTCCAGGAGTAGCCGTCCTCCTTGCACCAGAGTGCCTCGATCTTTCTGGCCATAGGCTTGCGCTTGAAGTACTCCCGAAGCTCGTCGTCATCCTCGATGTTCTCCCGCTCGGGCAGCAGGCCTTCGGCATCGATCAGCGCGGTACCGCCGTCGTAACAGCCGAACTCGTCGCGGATGGCGCCTTCGAGCTCCATCAGGTCATCGCTGGCGCCGAAGACGATTACCAGTCCGGCGGCCTTGGCGGCCTCGATCTGGTCCTTGGTGATGCTTCGATCCGCCGGGTACTGAATGCCGTCCAGCAGGGCGGCCAGGTATTCTTTGAGCATGACTTCGTCCTTGCCGCTATAGCGGCTGACTTTGAAGGGGGAGGGAGTTACAGCATTTCGGAGATATTGATTCTGACCGGCAGGGCGAAGTAACTATCGAACTGCTCTTCTGAGCTCCCGTCGATCATGGCTCGTCGTACTCCATTGGAGGCATGCGCTCGATGCCGATGATTGCAGCGGCGGCTTTAAGCTTGCCTCGGACAATCCCCAGGGCATAGGCCCGATCCTGAAAGTCGGACGCCTGGTCGACGAGGTCTTCATATTCACCGGCGATGAACTGTCGGTGGTCTTCGATCAGCAATTGACCGTCTTCCGGGTGCTGCTGGGTCAGCTCATCAATCCGCTGATCCGCTGCGTTCAGGCGCAGTTGCAGGGCATCACGCTCGGCAACCACCCGGTCGAAGGTTTCGCCCAGCACGTACTGCACCGGCCGGTGGCCGCATTCGCAATCAGGCCAAGGGTTATCCTCTGCCCAGGTCCTGCCGTCACCGGTCTCAGCCTCACAGGCAGGGCCGAGGTAAATCACTTTTGGCTCGCTCACTTTGAAGGACCTCTTCAATTGTCCGTACCCGTGTAGGTACGCCAAGGGACCTTGATGCCGTTGACCAGAAAACCCCAGGTGCCTTGGTATGGGCCGCTGATGAATAGGGTGAAGGCGCCGCCCTCGGCAACGGAGTCGATCCGGTGGTACTCGCCATAGCTCAGTGACGCTGTGTCGCCCGGGCACCGGTCGATGTACTCGGTTGCTTGGGCGGATGCTGGAACGTTCAGACCTGACAAGACAGGGTCTTCGTGATCGAGCAGGCGCTGCTCCGTGTAGCCGCCGCGCAGGATGATCGTGCGAGCGTTCCACGGGTGGTCATGCAGGTCGCGGTCATTGTCTGGCCGCTTGATGTGGTGGATCCGCACAGACCATGGGCACCACCAGAGCCTGGATCGGTGACTATCGCGGTCGTAGGGGTTGAACAGCCACCAGCGGCCCATGTACATCTCGGCGCCGTCGGCGGACATGATGTGCAGGTACGGGGTTCGCTGGGCGCGGGTGATTAGCCAGTTGGCGATGGCCGGGTGTGCAAGCAGCTTGGCGACCAGGCGCCAGAAGATGTCGGGCATTGGGCGTCCTTTGCCGGGGCATGCCCGGGCGGTGGAGTGTTGCGAGAGGTCACGCCGCGAGGCGCTGGTATAGCTCGATGATGTCGGCGGCGTTGGCGCTGACCAGTGTTTCGGCCTCATCCGGACAAACGCTGTTGCCGATCAGCCGGACCTGGTCCGTTTTGTTGATGTCGCGCCACTCTTCGGCTCCGGTGACTGGATCGACGAACAGGCCACGATCGATGATGTAGTCCTTGTCGAAGCCCTGGGCTGCCTTCAACTCAGGCGGCTGCAACATGCGCAGAGTGATGTCCACCAGCACATAGCCGCCGACCATGACCAGGTCCGCCGGGTCTTTGAAGTGCTCCGGCAGATGTTCGTGCATGAATGCGGCACAGCGGCGGGCGCCTTCCAGCTGCTCCGGCGTCAGTGTGTCAGGAACCTGCACCACCTCGACCAGTGCAACGCGATCCTTCGTCGGCAGGGTGTGCATCGGCTCGGTGAGCGATATGCCGTCCTTCTCGTTGCCGTAGTACTTCACCAGGTAGGCGTTCACCAGTCGCTGATTGGCGCCGGATTGGCAGATAGTCGAGATCGGGTCGTAGGCCGAACGGCCGTCGCCTTTGTAATACCCGCCATTCGCCTGTTCGAAGAACGCAGCGACGACACCGTGTCGCGCTGCACCGGCCAGCACGGTCTGTGTTGGCTCGTCCGGCGAGCTGCCGACGGCGTTCTGCCCAAAGGCCGTCATATGTGCGGCAACCATCGCGAAGTGGCCGCCTTTGACCTGTGCGACCTGCGTGCGCAGTGGCTCTTGCGCGTCGAAGTTGCGTTGAGATGAGCCGTTGGCGCACTCGGTGAGGAACGGCGCTGCCACCGGCTGCACCAATGCGTGATGCGTGCCGCCCGCGCTGATGGTCGAAAGCGCTTCGTCCACACCGTGGGTGCTGGTGTGTGATTCCGACGTGCCCCTCATCGGGACAATGAACGGCTTCGCGCTGGTTAACACATGGCGCCAGCAGCCTTTGGCCACGCGGCGCATGGTGTTCTCTGCCATTGGCTTGTCGCGGAAGATGGTGCGACCCAGGTTGCTCCAGTCGATGCACTCCGCGGCGGTGCGCCAGGGCAGTTGCTTTGCGGTAGGATTTTTGTGGCGCTTCGGCGCTGGCCAGACGATAGGCTTGCCATCGCTGCGGGCTACCAAATACAACCGCTTGCGGATGGTAGGGGCGCTGGCGTTGGCAGCGATACGTTCACGCCATTCGACGTTGTAGCCCAAGCCCCGCACCAGAGCTTCCGCCGGAACGAACTCGCCTATCGACTCCAGAATCTCCGGCATGTCAGGGTGATCTGCAGGGAGCCCGGTGCTGAGCGCTGCAATGAACGACTTGAAGGTGCGCCCGCGCTCGGCCTTGATTGGCTGGCCTTCCTCATCGATCGGCCCCCAGTCGCAGAACTCTTCGACGTTCTCCAGGAACATCAGGCGCGGCCGGGTGGCGTGCGCCCAGCGAACCACAGCCCAGGCCAGCCCGCGAACCCCGCGGTCACGCGGTGCGCCGCCCTTGGCCTTACTGTGGTGGCGGCAGTCGGGCGAGGCCCAGAGGATTCCGACCGGTTGGCCGCCGGTGGCGTGTACCGGGTCCACCTCAAACACGTCGGCGACATAGTGCGCGGTCTGAGGGTGGTTGGCTCGGTGCACAGCCAGGGCGATCGGGTTGTGGTTACGAGGACGCCTATCGGCTTGATCCAGGTCTTGGTTGGGCGATTCTCGGCGCGGTCCATGAGGTGAACAACACCGGGGCGGACCGCGCAAAAAACTGACGGCCGCCGATGAGTTTTGGCACGAGCTGGTGCTGAACGGAGTCGGCGGGCGAACGGTGGCGGAGGCCAAGTCCAGAATCAGTTACGCCGAGGCGATGGCATGGGTGGCTTACCGCAATCGGCATGGCTCGTTCAATCTGGCCACCCGTGCAGAACAGATGGGCGCGATCGTCGCGCTGCAAGTGCATCGCATGGGCGGTGGCAAAGCGGAGTTGATCGACTTCATGCCGCATCAAGAAAAAACAGGCGTCTCGCTCGAAACGGCAATGGCCGAATGGGTTTGACCCGGCTCTCAATAGGAAGTAATCCATGGCTACCCGCTCGCTTGGGACTCTGACGCTGGACTTGATCGCCCGCATCGGCGGCTTCGAGCAGGGCATGGACAAGGCAGGCCGTGTCACTGAAAAGCGCATGAAGGAAATGCAGGCCCGCGCGGAAGAGGCCGGCAAAAAGATCGGTGGTGCATTGGCCAGCGTTGTGACTGCGACTCTGGGCGTTGGCACCGCCTCGCTGGTGATGTTGAAGAACACCGCCGCGGCGACCACTGAGACGGATCGCTGGGCAAAGTCGCTGGGTATCGGCACGACGGTTTTGCAGCAGTGGCAGTACGCAGCAGAGCGCGCAGGGCTGGCCGGCGACAAGATGGCCGATATATTCAAAGATATCGGCGACAAGATCGGTGACGCGGTAATTACCGGCGGCGGCGAGGCAATCGAAGGACTGAAAAAGCTTGGGCTCTCGGCAGAAAGTCTGGCGGCAATGTCTCCGGACAAGCAGCTGCTGGCGATCGCTGACGGCCTCAAGTCCGTGGCAACCCAGTCCGAAAAGATCAACATCCTCGAAAGCTTTGGTAACGACCTTTCGCGCATGCTCCCGCTACTCGACAACGGTGGCGAGAGCCTGCGCAAATATCTCGCGCAAGCAAAAGACTTCGGCATTGCGATGGATCCGCAGCAGATTGCCAACCTGGTGCGGGCGAACGAGATCATTCAGGACCTGCAAGCCCAGGCAGAGGGGCTGCGCAACGAGTTTGTTTCGGGCCTCGCCAATGTCGATATGAGCCCGCTCCAAAACTCGCTCGACGGGTTGCGTGACATCGTTAAAGACCCTGGCTTTCAGCAGGGGATGGCTGATCTCGCGGCACTGGTCGTTAAGTTGACCGGCGCTGCGGCGACCGGGCTGGCGCAGTTGCCGAACGATCTTCGGGCAATGATGGCGGACCTTGAGCAGGTCACGTCGTTTTTCTCAGGTGACAAGAAGAAGCAGCACCTGGCTGGCGTCGCGAGCGAGGAAAGCACCAACCGGTCGCTGGATGCTTACAACAAAGCTGACGGTGGTCTGAACAAATTCGCGGCCAACCCAACGCTTTTTGTTGGTGACATGTTCGGCCAGGACCTTCAAGCGGCGAAGAAAGCGTCTGATGAGCGCCTGGCCAGCTACAAGGCCTACACAGAGTTGCGTGGTTGGGGCGATAAAAAACTCGTCGAGGGAAACAAGCAGGTCGAGCAGCAGGAACAGAAAGTTGCTGCCGCTCGCGCCGGTGGCACCGCTGCTACTCAGAAGTTGCTGGATTCATATGACCGCCTGAACAAGCTTCAGGAGGATCGGGCCGCACTGGCTAAGGCCATGACCACGGATCCTGATAACGCTGATCGTTACGCGCGCGCAATCGCTGCGATCGACAAACAGGTTGCCCAGTTGAATGGCACCACCAAGTCTGCGACGGAGGCTCAGAACAAGCTCAAGGAGCAACTGAAACAAGCCGCAACGGCATTTGATCAGTTGCGCCAGACCTATGATCCCGTCAGCGCTGCTGCTGATGAATTCCGGAAGCAAACGACCCAAGTCGATCTCCTGCTCAAGAATGGAAAAATCACACAGCAGGAATACGGCCAGGCCACCGCATGGCTCGCCAGCCAATTCAACGAGGCGGTTAACTCGGCGAACGGGCTCTCGCAAGCTATCCAGTATCAAGCTGATCTTGAGCGACAGCTAAATAACCAGCGTGAGCAATACGATGCTCAAGCCGCTTCGGTAGGTATGGGCAGCAAGGACTCAGCTCGCTATCAGGAACGCCTTGAGCTGGAGCGGCAGACCAATGACAAGGTGCTTGCCCTTCGTACTGAGTTGGCGACCGCTACTACGGACCAGCAGCGCAAAGCCCTTCAGGATCAGATAGACCTCACCAACGAGTATCTTCCGAAGCAGGTTTCTGCAATGGAGGAAGGTTGGGCACAGATGGACTCCGCCCAAGCCGATTGGGCAAACGGAGCGCGTGGCGCCTGGCAGGACTATCTCGATAGCGCCAAGGACGTAGCGGGGCAGACTCGCAGTCTATTCGATAATGCGTTCAGCTCTATGGAGGATGCGATCGTCAATTTCGCCATGACAGGGAAATTGTCGTTTGCCGATTTCGCCAAATCCGTACTTGCCGATATGGCGCGGATTGCGGTGCGGCAGGCGAGCTCCTCGGCCTTGAGCGGGCTGTTCGGTCTGGCAGCCAGCGCGGCGGGCTCGTACTTTGGTGGAGGCTCAACTGCAGGATCTGCGCAAAGTGACTACACCGGCTCGGCGTACCAGAACTGGTCTGCTGCGCAAGCCAAAGGCGGCGCCTGGTCCGGCGGCGTGCAAATGTTCGCCAACGGCGGCGCCTTCTCCAATGGCGTAGTCAGCAAGCCGACTGCTTTTGGAATGTCCGGCGGACAGACTGGTGTGATGGGGGAGGCTGGGCCCGAAGCAATCATGCCACTTACACGGACGGCAGATGGCGCGCTCGGAGTTAGAGCTCTCGGTGGCAATTCAAGCCAAATCAATATCAGTGTCACCGTTGATGCCAGCGAAGGCGGAGGTTCCGCACCTGATCCGGCTCGCCTGGCTGAAGCCATAAAAGTAGTCTGCCGTCAGGAAATCGCCAACGCTCGTCGTAACGGTGGGCAACTAAGTGGATGAGGAGTAATCATGCTGGAGTTCACTTGGCTGGCCAGCTATGACGCCACCAAAACCGTCACCCCTAACGTCAAGGTTATAAAATTCGGTGATAACTACGAGCAGCGACAAGGCTCGGGCATCAATCGCCAGCCACGAAAGTTCGATCTGGTGTTCACGCGAAAAACAGAAGAAATCGATGCCATTGAGAGTTTCATATCCGCCCGTGGCGCTGTTGAAGCATTCAAGTACACGCACCCCGGCCAACCAGCCGGGGTTTTTGTTTGTCGTGAATGGAAACGGACAGACACTTCTTTCGCTGTGCATGGGTTTACGGTGACATTTGAGGAGGTGTACGAGTGAGCGAACTTCAAGGTCAGCTATCGCTTGCGAGGGGCCTGTCGATCTGGGAAGGATTCGATCTGATCCTTCCGGACCAGACATTTCACTTTCACGCAGGCACCAACGAGATATTGGGGTCGGTAATTTGGCAGGGAGTTACCTATACGCCATGGCCGCTCCAGGCACTAGAATTTAGCACTCCAAGTCAGGGCTCTCCGGCCCGGCCAAAGCTTCAGGTTGGTAACTTCGGCGGCACGATCTCCGCGCTGTGCCGGCAGTATGAAGACCTGTTGTGGGCAAAGCTCAAACGGCGTCGCACGCTGGTCAAGTATCTGGATGCTGTGAACTTTGTAGGCGGCAACCCGACGGCCAACCCTGCCGAGGAATATCCGGTTGAGACATGGTTCATTACCCGCAAGGTCAACGAGACGCCGGCCGTAATTGAATTCGATCTTGGCTCGCCGCTCGATCTGCAGGGCGTCAAGTTGCCGCGCCGCCAGGTGGTGGCTGGCACTTGCCTCTGGGCCTATCGCTCTGGTGAGTGCGGTTACGCCGGCCCGCCGGTGGCGGACTATGCCAACAACCCAACCAGTGATCCGGCCAAAGACCAATGCAGCCGCACCATGACGGGCTGCAAATTGCGATTTGGTCAATATACCGAGCTTCCCTTCGGGGGCTTCCCGGGTATTTCCCGCGTTCCGAGACTCTGACCATGACCGAACTGCTCAATAAATGCCGGGCTGACGCCGAGGCGCACGCACTGGCCGAGTATCCGCGTGAGGCTGTCGGTCTTGTCATCAACGCCCTCGGTAAGCCTCGATACATCCCGTGCCGCAATCAGTCGGAAGAGCTGGATCACTTCATCCTGCACCCTGAAGACTATGCGGCCGCTGAAGACTCGGGCGACATCATCGCTGTCGTGCACTCTCACCCTGATGCCGGGCCAGAGCCCAGCCTGCATGATATCGCCAGTCACGCAGTCAGCCGTATGGCGTGGTGGATTGTCGGCCTGAAAGACGGTCT
This sequence comes from Pseudomonas sp. GM60, assembly GCF_000282415.1. Classification (NCBI taxonomy): domain Bacteria; kingdom Pseudomonadati; phylum Pseudomonadota; class Gammaproteobacteria; order Pseudomonadales; family Pseudomonadaceae; genus Pseudomonas; species Pseudomonas sp. GM60. The sequence continues at coordinate 2,630 of NZ_AKJI01000169.1, read as the reverse complement.
GGCGACCTGGCACGAAATGCCGGCCGACGGCGAGATGCCGCTCGAAGGTCGCGTGTTCGTCCACGGCGCGATCGACTGCTACACGTTGATCCGCGATTACTACCGACAGGAGCGCGGCATCGAACTGTTGGACTTCTACCGCCAGGATGACTGGTGGCACAACGGCGGGAATCTCTACGTCGAGAACTTCGCCAAGGCCGGCTTTGTCGAAACCAGCACTCCGCGCAATGGCGATGTGGTGATTATGGCCATTGGCAGCCCGACGCCATGCCACGGCGCGATTTGGCTGGACGGCGATATCCTGCTTCATCACCTCTATGGACGCCTGAGCTGTCGCGAGGTGTACGGCGCAGCATTCCGAGAGCGCACGACGCACTTCCTCACCTACAAAGGGTAGGGCCTGTATTTGTGCGCAACTTCACTGTTAGAGTCGCCAAAACAAATGGAGGCTCGATATGCGGAAGGTTATTGCTGCACTGTTCATGATGGCGCTCGTCGGCTGTACCACGGCCGGTCTCCAAGAAGATGCTCCTGCCTACTCCGGAGTGTCCAGCAAGACCCCGCAGAATCTGGCGCGATGCTTGTCACCGAAGTGGCAGGAATTCAATTCGTCCACCAGCTCCATCGAAACCGAAACAGGCTACAAGATCGCTGCATCGGCCGCATTCACTGGGATCGTCGCGCTAGCGGTCATTGACGAAAACAGCACCGGATCATCTGTTCGCGTATTCCTCCCCATGGACTGGGCGGGAACCCAAGGATGGAAGGATGCTGCCAAAACCTGTATCTAACCCATAGAAAACAAGAAGCCGCCTCCGGGCGGTTTTTTGTTGCCCGGAGAAAAGTATGCCTGCTGACACCAACAAGACCATGACCCTGATTTTGCTGTCCGGCAGCTTGGCCAAGGCCTTTGGTCGTCAGCACTATCGCCAGCTTGAGACCGGGACGGTTGTCGAGGCATTCAGCGCACTGAAGCACACACTCGTCGGGTTTGAGGATTTCATTCGTGACTCGGCCCGGCGAGGCCTGCGCTTCGCCATCTTCCGTAACCGCGAAAACGTCGGCGAGGGCGAATTCACCCTGAGCGGTACGACGGAGATTCGTATCGTGCCTGTCATTTCCGGCAGCAAGAACGGCGGATTATTCCAAGTTGTGCTCGGCGCCGTGATGATCGTTGCAGGCTTTATCGTTGCCGGCGGTAGCTTAGGGACTGCCGCGCCTGTAGGTACCGCGATGGTCATGATGGGCGTCTCCATGGTCCTCGGTGGCGTGGTTCAAATGCTCACGCCAGTTCCCAAAGCGCCAGGGCAGCAAGAGCAGGGCATTACCGAAAACAAGCCCTCGTATTTGTTCAACGGCGCATTCAACTCAACACAACAAGGCTTGCCGGTTCCGGTTGTTTACGGGCAAATGCTGGTCGGCTCAAGCGTTGTGGCAATCGGCACCTGGGCAGAGGCGATTCCCGCATGAGCGAAGTCATTGTTGGTCGCAAAGGTGGGGGCGGGAAGGGTGGCGGCGGGAGTGGTTCTTCGCGCGCAGCCGTCGAGGCGCCCGACAGCCTTCGCTCTCGTCAGCATGTGCGCGTACTGCACGCGATCAGTGAAGGAGAAATCGAAGGGATCGTCGGCGGCGATCAGGGCATCTTCTTCGACGACGTCCCGCTTCAGAACTCGGACACCAGTTACAACTTCAGCAACGTCAGCATCGACACGCGCCTCGGCACCCAATGGCAGGCGTACATGCCGATCACCGGGCTTGAGGCTGAGCAGTCGGTTGGCGTAGAGATGAAGTATGCCGTCTCCATTGAGCGCGCAATCACCGATCCAGACGCTGACGCAGTTCGGATCACGCTCAGCACCCCGCAACTCTCTGAACAAAACACTTCGAACGGCGACACCAACGGTTCTCAATTCTGGTTTCGACTGGAGGGCAAGCTCGGCACCGGCGGCTGGATTCCACTGTGCAATGATCAGGCGGTTGGCGGCAAGACCATGAGCCGCACGCAGTTCTCCTATTACCTGCGTCTGCCGGCATCTGGCGGACTGCCGCGTTACGTTCGGGCTACCAGGCTGACGGCCGACTCGGGCAGCGCCGCGATCCAAAACCGGTCCTTCTTCGACAGCATGACGCTGATTTGGGATGAGAAGCTGCGCTACCCGAATACCGCCATGCTGGGGCTCTCGATTGACGCCCAGCAGTTCGCCAGCATTCCGCGTATGGCGTTCCTGATCAAAGGCATCAAGGTTCTTATTCCGAGCAACTACAACCCGCTGACCCGGGCTTATACCGGTTCGTGGAATGGATCGTTTGTCAGGGCCTGGACCGACAACCCGGCGTGGATCTGGTACGACATGCTGACCAACTCCCGGTACGGGCTGGGCGGTCTGTTGGACTCGACGCTGATCGAGAAGTACGCGCTCTACAGCATCGCCCAGTATTGCGATGTGCTGGTGCCGGACGGATACGGCGCCATGGAGCCGCGCTTTACCTGCAACCTGGCACTGACCACTCAGGCCGACGCCTGGAAGCTGGTCAACGACATGGTGTCGGTGTTCCGTGCCATCTGCTTCTGGGCTGGCGGTTCGCTCGCGGCCGTGCAGGACGCACCGCGCAGTGGCAGCCGCTACCCG
>NZ_AKJI01000168.1:0-70367 GCF_000282415.1 Pseudomonas sp. GM60 | reverse complement strand
GCCAAACCCTGGCTGCCGACGGTTCCGACCGTACTCCACAAGGCCAAACCCTGGCTGCCGACGGTTCCGACCGTACCCCACAAGGCCAAACCCTGGCTGAAGGTGGTGGTGACCGTGTAATCGAACGCAACAGCGCTGTGAGCTAAGCCCATGGCGGCCTTGAAAAAAAGCCCAATCCACGGATTGGGCTTTTGACTTTATAGAAGCCACGCATTCCCTCGCATCACTCCCGATAGTCGTTCGACGCCGGCAAAGCCGATTTGCTAGAGTGCGCCGCTGTCTTGTCCAGAAAACACCCTTGCGATGCTGCCCCGCGCCGAACAGAAACAACAAACCCGCAACGCCTTGATGGACGCTGCCCGCCATTTGATGGAGTGCGGCCGAGGATTCGGCAGCCTGAGCCTGCGCGAAGTGGCGAAAACCGCCGGCATCGTCCCCACCGGTTTCTACCGGCATTTCGCCGATATGGATGAACTGGGCCTGGTGCTGGTGAGCGAAGTCGGACAAACCTTCCGCGAAACCATCCGCCTGGTGCGTCACAACGAGTTCGTCATGGGCGGCATCATCGATGCCTCGGTGCGGATTTTTCTCGACGTGGTGTCGGCCAATCGTTCGCAATTCCTGTTTCTGGCCCGCGAGCAGTACGGCGGTTCGCTACCGGTGCGTTTGGCCATCGGCCGCTTGCGCGAAGACATCAGCTCGGACCTTGCGGCCGATTTGTCCTTGATGCCGAAACTGCAACACCTGGACATCGCCGGTCTGAGTGTCATGGCCGATCTCATCGTCAAAAGCGTGTTTGCGACCCTGCCGGAAATCATTGATCCGCCGGCCGAGGCGTTGCCCGCGCATTTGACACCACAGGCGAAAATCACTCAGCAGCTGCGCTTTATCTTCATCGGCCTCAAGCACTGGCAAGGCCTGGGCAGCACGGAATAACCCTCCTGCGCGCCGACCTCCTGTAGGAGCCGGCTTGCTGGCGATGGCGCCCTTCAGCTAACAAAGATGTCGTCTGGCCGACCGCTATCGCCAGCAAGCCGGCTCCTACAAGGTTTGGTGGTGAATGCGGGATCGCGCACAATCTGGAACACACCACTCGCCGTCATTTGGTGCACCCATCACCGCCTCGCACCAAATTACCGCAACAAACTGAAACGCCCTCCATGCGCCGACAGGCATTTCCTACACTTGCGCCGATTGGCAAGCCCCTTGCTCTAGCCTGACTATTGTCCATAGCTGGAAGCTTTCCGATGCTGGTGATTCATCGCAGAATCGACCCTCAACCCGTCTGGGCCGCCGAGTTGCACCTGACCTTCGAAGCCCGGAGCAAAAGCCGTTTGCGCTGTTTCAGTGCCGAGGGTGAAGACGTCGGGTTGTTTTTGGAGCGCGGTCAGTCGCCCCTCACTGATGGCGAATGCCTGCAGGCTGAAGACGGTCGCATCGTCCGCGTCTGCGCCCGCCCCGAACAACTGTTGCACGTCACCTGCGCCAATGCCTTCGAACTGACCCGCGCGGCCTATCACCTGGGCAATCGCCACGTCGCCCTGCAAGTCGGTGATGGCTGGTTACGTCTGCTCGACGACTACGTGCTCAAGGCCATGCTCGAACAACTTGAAGCAAAGGTCGAAAACATCGAAGCACCGTTCCAGCCGGAACACGGCGCCTATGGCGGTGGCCATCACCACTCGCGGCACGGCGACGAAGACTTCAACTACCCGCCAAAACTGCACCAATTCGGCGTGCGCCAATGAACCCGGCCTGGGCGCTGTTGCGCCTGGCCAGTCCGCAATTGCCGATTGGCGGCTACAGCTATTCCCAAGGCCTGGAAATGGCGGTGGATAACGGCCGGGTGAATGATTCCGACAGCGCCCGTCGCTGGATCAGCGATCAATTGCTGCTGAACCTGGCACGCTTCGAGGCGCCGCTGCTGCTCGCCCATTGCGTGGCCGCCGCCGCAGAAAACTGGACCGAACTGCTGCAACGCTGCGAAGAACACCGCGCCAGCCGGGAAACCCGCGAGTTGCATCAGGAGAGCCGACAGATGGGCTACTCCTTACAACAACTGCTCAACGGTTTGCCGGAACTCGATGCACCGGCCCGCGCCTTTCTTGAACAACGCCCCGAACCGCACCTGGCTCTCGGCTGGGCGCTGGCCGCACGCGCCTGGCACATCAGCCCGCAAGACGCGCTGGCGGCGTGGCTCTGGAGCTGGCTGGAAAACCAGTTGGCGGTGCTGATGAAAACTCTGCCGCTGGGCCAGCAAGCCGCGCAACGCCTGACCAGCGAACTGCTGCCGCTGCTGCAACAAGCCCAGCAGGACGCCACCCGAATCAACCCCGACCACTATGGCAGCGCCACTTTCGGCCTGTCCCTGGCGTGCATGGCCCATGAGCGCCAGTACAGCCGTCTGTTCCGTTCCTAGGGCCTGTTATTTTGGAGAATCACATGAACACACAACCTCTGCGCGTCGGCATCGGCGGCCCGGTCGGTTCCGGCAAAACCGCCCTGACGCTGGCCCTGTGCCTGGCGTTGCGCGAGCGCTACAACCTGGCGGTCGTGACCAACGACATCTACACCCGCGAAGACGCCGATTTTCTGGTACGCAACCAGGCCCTCGCGCCCGAACGGATCATCGGCGTGGAAACCGGCGGCTGCCCGCACACGGCGATCCGCGAGGACGCCTCGATCAACCTCGAAGCCGTGGATCAACTGAACCGACGCTTTCCGGGGCTGGACCTGATTCTGGTGGAGTCCGGAGGCGACAACCTTTCAGCCACGTTCAGCCCGGAATTGTCCGACCTGACGATTTACGTAATCGACGTCTCGGCAGGCGACAAGCTGCCGCGCAAGGGTGGGCCGGGGATCTGCAAATCCGACCTGCTGGTGATCAACAAAGTCGACCTCGCTCCGCTGGTAGGCGCGTCGCTTTCGATGATGGACAGCGACACGAAGCGCATGCGCAACGGCAAACCGTTTGTCTTCAGCAACCAGAAAACCGGGCTGGGCCTGGAAGAAATCATCGCGTTCATCGAGCGCCAGGGCCTGCTGACCGCAGCCTGATTCCGATCAAACTTATCAACAAGGAAGCTTATCCATGACACTTAAACGCATCCTGGGCGCCATGGCCCTGCTGCTGACTCCGGCCATCGCCTTCGCCCACCCCGGTCACGGCGACAATGGCTTGATCGCCGGCATCAGCCACCCGATCGGCGGCCTTGATCACTTGCTGGCGATGGTTGCCGTCGGGCTTTGGGCGGCACAGCAGAAAGGCGCTGCACGCTGGGCGCTGCCGTGCACGTTCGTTGGCACCATGCTGATCGGCGGCCTGCTTGGTTTTGAAGGGCTGAACCTGCCTGCACTAGAAAGCGGGATTGCAGCGTCGGTACTGGGGCTGGGGCTCGCGGTGGCGCTGGCGGTACGCCCGCCACTGAGCGTGGCGGTGGGTGCGACGGCGTTGTTTGCGTTGTTCCATGGCGTGGCGCATGGGCTGGAATTGCCGGACATGTCGAGCCCTTGGGCCTATGCCGCAGGGTTTGTGGCGGCGACAGCGGCATTGCATGCGGCGGGTTATGCGCTGGTTCGCGTGTTGCCGCAAGCAGCGGCGCCGCTGGTTCGTCTGGCGGGCGCGGCTTCGGCGGCGACCGGGGTCTGGTTGTTGGCAGGTTGATTCGGTTTTGCCGGTGATAGCCTCTTCCTGTAGGAGCGAGGCTTGCCCGCGAAGGCGGCCTGACAGACACCACATCTCTCAGGCCTGATAACATGTCGCGCATTCGACCCTGCCGTGACGACGCCAGCCAATGCCTCATGCTCCCCGCTCCGCTTCCCAGCCTGAATTGACCGCTCTGTTTGCCGCGGTGCAACAGCATTTCCAGGACGTGATCGTGCCCCTCTGGCAAGGCCCCGGCTGGAATGCCGAACTGGCGCTGCCCTACGAAGCACTGGATGCCGAGCATCATCCCTTGCCACCGCAACGCTACCGGGCCATGGCCTGCGCGCGGCAGCTGTATCTGTTTTCCAGCCTGATCGGCCAGGTGCCGGGCGCGAAAGAGCGTGCGGCTGCGTTGTTCCGCTCGTTGCAGCAACATTTCCACGATGCCGAACACGGTGGCTGGTTCTACAGCATCGACCCGCAGGGCGCACCGCTGGATCAACGCAAAGATCTCTACACCCACGCCTTCATCCTCTTCGCCTGCGCCCATTACTGGGAGAAGGTTCGCGAACCGCTGGTGGAGTCGGTGCTCAACGCGGTGCTGGAAGTGCTTGATCAGCGCTTCAGTTCGGGCGACGGCTTGTACGAAGCCTGCCTTGAGCGTGATTGGTCGTTGCTGAACACCGGGCCGCTGCAAAACCCGCTGATGCACCTCGCCGAAGCGTTTCTTGCCACGCTTTCAGTGCGTGAAGACCTCGCCGTGCAGCGTGCGCTCGTCGAGTTATGCACAGCCATGCAACAACGCTTTATCGATCCGCAACACAGTGTGCTGATGGAAAAGCCGCTGGGGTCTGTGGATAACTGGTTTGAACCGGGACACCAGTTCGAATGGTATTTCCTGCTGGAGTCTTCGCCGCTGTTGCGCGGCTCAAAACTGCACGCCTCTGTGGAGCGCGCCTTTGCGTTCACCGAGAAACTGGGCGTCGATCAATCGAGTGGCGCCGTGCGCGCGATGCTCACGCTCGACGGGCATTCGAAAGATGCCACCCAACGCATCTGGGCTCAGGCTGAATACTTGCGTGCGTTGACGCTGCGCCCGGACAGTGGGGCATCGGTACTGCACCAGTTGCAGGCGCTGCAACAGCGTTCTCTGCATGCGCGCGGCTGGTATGAGTGTCGTGACGAGAACGGTGAAGTGAGCCGGCAGGATATGCCGTCGACTACGCCTTATCACTTGGCGACCTGCTATCGCGGGTTGGCCGACTATCTTCGTTGACTGAAAGATCGCTATCGCCGGCAAGCCGGCTCCTACAAAGGTGAACCTGTAGGAGCCGGCTTGCTGCGGGCGGCGTTCCGACGATTGGCTGTTACGCGGTCTTACCCCTTGTTACGCTCAATCGCAAACCCGGCCCAGGTCTGGCTCACCGGCATCAACTCGAGGCTGTTGATGTTGATGTGCGCCGGCGCATTGAGCACCCAGAAAATGGTCTCGGCGATGTCTTGCGGCTGGATCGCCTCGGCACCGGCGTAGGTCGCGTTGTAACGCTCCTGGTCACCGGCAAAGCGCACCAGCGAGAACTCACTCTCACACAGCCCCGGCTCGATGTTGCTGACGCGAACGCCCGTGCCTTGCAGGTCGCAGCGCAGGTTCAGGGAGAACTGTTTGACGAAGGCCTTGCTCGCGCCATACACGTGGCTGCCCGGATACGGGTAGTTGCCGGCAATGGAGCCGAGGTTGATGATGCCGGCGCCACGGCCATGGGCGATCAGACGCGGCAACAGCAGGCGAGTGCTGTACATCAGGCCCTTGATGTTGGTGTCGACCATGGTGTCCCAATCATCAAGATCGCACTTCGGCGCCGGATCCACGCCGAGCGCCAGGCCGGCGTTGTTGATCAACCCGCGCAGCTTGGCGAAGGACGGTGGCAGGTTGGCAATCGCCTCCTCCATGGCCTTGCGATCACGCACGTCGAGCACCAGGGCATGGACCTCGGTCTGCTTCGACAACTCGGCGCACAAGGCATTGAGGCGCTCTTCACGACGACCTGTCAGCACCAGTTTCCAGCCAGCCTCGGCAAAACGACGGGCACAGGCTTCGCCAAAACCGGAAGTCGCGCCGGTAATAAACAGGGTGTTGGACATCGTGTTCTCCTTGCTTCGGCCGACGGGCCGCCATTGGATTAGAAAATCAGCTGGCAGCATGCCCGGCCTTGCCGACAGCGGCAACCATCAGAAAATCTGTACGAAAAACAACCAACACGAGCAACGCCATATACACCGTGGCCTGTAGCTATGTACGCGCACGTTATCCACAGGCCGGTCCACAGTTTCCGGGGGCAAGTGAAAAAGCTGGAAGCCGCTGTGCACAAGGCTTTGCGGGCAGATCATAAAGTTTTTCGCTTGACCCTGAAGTGCTGGCTGTGTAGCCCAAGGCGTTTTGCACGATTGACCGGGTTAGCCAACGATGGCGCCAAGCCAGTAACTACGGCCCTTAGCCGAGTCTTTCCAGAGTTTAACCACAGACTTATCCACAGGCTTCCCTCGTGTGTTTCAGGCCACTTTCGCAACCAATAAAAAGGTTGACAACGCTGACCTCAAGCCCGGCAAAAACGCCTGATCAAAAAACAACCACATCGCTGCAAGCCGCGATTTCAAAGGCTCTCAGCCAGCTACTCCCACGTTATTCACAGCCAGCTCCACAGCAAACGGGGACAAGTCAAAACCGTGACAAAACAACTATTTGCAGCGGCTTTATGTCGCGCTTTGAGAGCTTGGCAAATTTGTTTTCCACAATTCTGGAAAACACCTGTAGGAGCGAGCTTGCTCGCGATGGACGTCAACGATAACGCGAACATTCTGGATAAACGTGTCACCCGGAAAACCTTCGCAAGCAAGCTCGCTCCTACACGGGATTGTGGTGAATTCAGGATGAAAAAAGCCCCGACGATTGCTCGTCGGGGCTTTGGGTATTTCAACAGGACTCAATGCCCGCCGAGATAAGCGTTACGCACCTCTTCGTTCACCAGCAGCTCCTTGCCGGTGCCACTGAGGCGGATCTCGCCGTTGACCATCACGTATGCCCGATCCGACAACCGCAGGGCGTGGTTGGCGTTCTGCTCGACCAGAAAGATGGTCATGCCGGTCTTGGCCAGTTCCCGCAGGGTGGCAAAGATCTGTTTCACCACAATCGGCGCGAGCCCCAGGCTCGGCTCATCGAGCAACAGCAGTTTCGGCCGGCTCATCAACGCACGGGCGATGGCGAGCATTTGCTGCTCGCCGCCGGACATGGTCATTGCCCGCTGGGTCCGTCGCTCTTCGAGACGCGGAAACAGCTCGAACATGCGTTGCATGTCTTCCTTGGCGTACTTGTCACCAATCGGGATGGTGCCCATCTGCAGGTTTTCCTCGACGGTCATGTCGGGGAACACGCGCCGGCCTTCCGGTGATTGCGCAATGCCGTTGGACGCAATGTAGTGCGACGACTTATGGGTGATGTCCACGCCCTGATAGATGATCTGCCCGTCTGCCGCACGCGGCTGGCCGAAGATCGACATCAGCAGGGTCGACTTGCCCGCGCCGTTGGAGCCGATGAGGCTGACGGTCTCCCCTTCGTTGATGTGCATCGAGACTTTTTTCAGGGCCTGGATCGGGCCGTAAAACACGTCCAGGTCTTTGAGTTCGAGGATCGGTTTGCTCATAGCACCACCTCCTCTTCATCGGCGCCCAGGTAGGCTGCAATCACTTTCGGATCGTTGCGAATCGCCTCGGGACCACCCTCGGCGATGACGACGCCGTGGTCCAGCACCACGATGTGGTCGGAAATGCTCATAACCATGCCCATGTCGTGTTCGATCAGCACCACGGTCAGATCGTGCTCGTCGCGCAGCAGCCGGATCATCGCGCTCAGCGCTTCGGTTTCCTGAGGGTTGAGGCCGGCGGCCGGTTCGTCGAGGCAGATGATCTGCGGCCGGGTGCACATGGCCCGCGCAATCTCCAGACGACGCTGCTGGCCGTAGGACAACTCACCGGCCAGACGGTTGGCGCAATCCACCAGGTCCACCACTTCCAGCCAGTAGAAGGCGTGGTCCAGCGCATCGCTTTCAGCCTTGCGATAGCCCTTGGTGTTGAGGATGCCCGCGAGCATGCTGCGGTTGACCCACATGTGTTGGGCCACCAGCAGGTTTTCCAGCACCGACATTTCCTTGAACAGGCGAATGTTCTGGAAGGTCCGCGCCAGGCCGGCACGGTTCACCAGGTGAGTGCCGCCGAACATCTTGTAGTGGAGCCGGCTGATGAAGCTTTTCGGCGATACAAAATCAGTCGCCTTGAACGGTTCACCGAGCATTTTGATGACATCGGTGCGCTCGCCGCGCACGTTGAGTTCGATCTTGCCGCCCGAGGCCTTGTAGAACCCGGTCAGGCAGTTGAACACGGTGGTCTTGCCGGCGCCGTTGGGGCCGATCAGGGCGAAGATCGAGTTGCGCTTGACCTTCAGGCTGACATCGTTCAACGCCTTGATGCCGCCGAAGTGCATCATCAGCTTCTCGACCGAGAGTACGACTTCGCTCATGGCGCTACTCCTTTACGCGGGGTCACACCGGTACGGCTGATCCGAATCAGGCCGCGCGGTCGCCAGATCATCATCAACACCATCAGGATGCCGAACAGCAGCACGCGGTATTCCGCGAAGCCACGCAGCAGTTCCGGGGCCACCGTCAGCACGAAGGCTGCGATAACCACGCCGATGGTCGAGCCCATGCCGCCGAGTACCACGATGGCGAGGATCAGGGCCGATTCAAAGAAGGTGAACGAGGTCGGGTTGACGAAGCCCTGGTAGGTGGCGAAGAACACGCCAGCGAGGCCGGCCGTCGATGCACCGATGGTGAACGCGGAAAGCTTGACCAGCACGTGGTTCAGACCCATGGAACGGCAGGCGATTTCATCTTCACGCAAGGCTTCCCAGGCGCGACCTACCGGCATGCGAGTCAGGCGGTGCTTGATGTACAGCACGGCCAGCACGACCAGGAACAATACCGCGTAGATGAAGTAGTACTTCACGTCAGGGTTATAGGCGATGCCGAAAAACTCGTGGAACGGAACACCACCGTCCTTCGCCCTTTTGCCGAACTCGAGGCCGAAGAAGGTTGGCAGAGGCGCCGGCATACCGTTCGGGCCACCAGTCAGGGTCAGCCAGTTATTGAGGATCAAGCGAATGATTTCACCGAAGCCCAGGGTCACGATCGCCAGGTAGTCACCGTGCAGGCGCAACACCGGGAAACCGAGGATGCAACCGGCCAGCCCCGCCGTGATCGCCGCCAGTGGCAGCACCGTCCAGAAACCCAGCCCCAGGTATTGATAACCGAGTGCCAACCCATAGGCGCCGATGGCGTAGAACGCCACGTAACCGAGGTCAAGCAGACCGGCCAAGCCAACCACGATGTTCAGACCAAGCCCGAGCAGCACGTAGATCAACCCGAGGATGACCACGCCCAGCAGGTAGGAGTTGGAGAAAAACGGGAACACCACGGCGATGACGATCATCAGCGGGATGATCCAGCGCAGCCGGGATTTGTAATCGGGTGCCAGTACATGAACCCCCGAACCGGTGGTTTCAAAGCCTTCGAGAATTCTCAGGCCTTTCGGCGTTTGCAGGAACAGGCTCAAGGCAAAGCGGCCGGCCATGACAATGGCGACAATCCACGCCACTCGGGTCGTTTCCAGATTGAAGCCATAGCCGTCGAGGACTATGCCGACAATCGGGCCGAACACGATGAGGGCAACAAGACCGGCAAGAATCGCGTCAACCAGGCTTCTTTTGAGATCAATGGTTTTTTTAGTGGTTGAAGACATCGCTTACACCTTCGACACAAGAGGACGGCCGAGCAGGCCTTGGGGCCGAAAGACCAGAACGAGAACGAGCAGCGAGAAGCTGAAAACGTCTTTGTAGTCCGAGTTGACCAGACCCGAGAACAGCGACTCGGAAATCCCGAGGATGATCCCGCCGAGCATCGCGCCAGGCAGCGAGCCGATCCCGCCGAGTACCGCTGCGGTGAACGCCTTGATGCCGATGACGAAGCCTGCGTAGAAGTCGAACGTGCCGTAGTTCATGGTAATCAGCACGCCGGCCAGGGCCGCCATTGCCGCACCGATGATGAACACGTAGGAAATGACGCGGTCGGTGTTGATCCCAAGGATGGAGGCCATCTTGCGATCTTGCTGGGTGGCGCGGCACATGCGGCCGAGCTTGGTGTACTTGATGACGTAGGTCAGCAGGGCCATGCCGGCGAATGCGGCAACCAGGATGAAGATCTTGGTGTAGGTGAGCTGAACGAAGCCGCTTCCGACTTCCACTCGCCATGCACCGGTCAGCAGGGTCGGTACGCCTTGTTGACGGGCGCCCTGTGCGATCTGTGCATAGTTTTGCAGGATCAGCGAAATACCGATGGCGCTGATCAGCGGTGCCAGTCGGGTGGAGTTACGCAGGGGTTTGTAGGCGACACGCTCGATGACCCAGCCATATACCGCTGTGACAATGATGGTGAAGACCAGTGTGCCAAGCATCAGCAGAGGGAAGGATTCAATACCGAAGTATGCCAGCAGAGCCAGACTGATTGCCGCGAGGTAAGCGGAAATCATGTAAACCTCGCCGTGGGCGAAGTTGATCATGCCGATGATGCCATAGACCATTGTGTAGCCGATGGCGATCAGGCCATAGACCGACCCGAGGGTCAGGCCGTTGACCAGTTGCTGCAGGAAAATACCATCCATAACGCAATCTCACGCATTTGAGAGACTGCACAAAAGCGAGGTGCGACGGACCGGGGTTCAGCCACCCGCGCAACACGGTTGTGTGCAGCTCTACGAGAAAAGACAGGTACTGCACGGACATGTTCTTCGATTGCCCGGCGCGCAAGGCGCCGGGCAGATCAACAGCTCATATCACTTCTGTTTTTCCAGTTGGTGGTATTTGCCATCCTTGTCCCACTGATAAACCACGTAGTCGGAGACTTTCAGGTCGCCCTTGGCGTCCCAGGTCTTCTCGCCCATCACGGTTTTAACCGGGTTTTTCTTCAGCCACTCAGCCGCTTTTTCGCCGCTGTTGGACTTGGCGCCGTTGAAAGCAGCCGCCAGGGTCTGAACCGAAGCGTAGGCGTACAGGGTGTAGCCTTCTGGCTCGGTGCCGGCTTTGCGGAAGGTGTCTACCACGGTTTTGCTGTCAGGCAGCAGGCGTGGGTCGGCACCGAAGGTCATGTACACGCCATCAACGTTCTGCGGGCCACCGGCGGTGGTCACGAGTTCGTCAGTAACGATGCCGTCATCGGACATGAATTTGACGTCTTTGAGGCCTTGTTCACGCAGTTGGCGAACCAGTGGACCGGCTTCCGGGTGCAGGCCGCCGAAATAGACGACATCGGCACCGGCTGCACGGATCTTGGTTACCACGGCGCTGAAGTCTTTCTCGCCGCGAGTCAGGCCTTCGTACAGAACCGGCGTTACGCCGCGCTTGGCCAGTTGAGCCTTGGTGGCATCGGCCAGGCCTTGGCCGTAGGTGTCTTTGTCGTGCAGAACCACGACTTTCTTGCCCTTGAGCACGTCGACGATGTAGTCGCCGGCAACGATGCCCTGCTGGTCGTCACGACCGCACATACGGAACATGGCGCTCAGACCACGCTCGGTCACCTGTGGGTTGGTGGAGCCCGGAGTGATTGCGATGATGCCTGCTTCGTCGTAGATCTCGGAGGCCGGGATGGTCGACGAGGAGCAGAAGTGACCAACCACGCCTGCCACTTTCTGGTTGGTCAGGTCCTTGGCGACCGTCACAGCCTGTTTCGGTTCGCAGGCGTCATCGCCCTTGACCAGTACGATTTTTTCCCCGTTGACGCCGCCCGACGCGTTGATTGCGTCGGCTGCTGCCTGTGCACCCTTCATGTACTGCTCGCCAAATGCTGCGTTGGCGCCTGTCATAGGACCCGCAACACCGATTTTTACGTCAGCCTGTGCAAACGCAGAAACACCCAGCGCAGCTGCCACTGCGAGGGCCAGAAAGCCTTTCTTGTAAAACGTCTGGGACATGAGGTGGTGCTCCAAGGTTTTTTTTTAGTTGGCACTGCGACTTCACTGAATGCTCAGAGCAAGGGCCGTGCCATCGGTTTTTTATTCTGAAAAAAGTCGCTGCTTTATTGTTATTTCGACTGTTTCGAGCCCATTTTCATTGGGCGTGCAACCGTCTAAACCGCGGAAGGTGAAACCATTTATTTTTTAAGGCGCAACCCGCACGCGCCATCATTGCAACCGCGGCGCCAAACGACGTGCAACCAGCCTGTAACAACGTGCGTCACCGAAGTGCACACTGCTGGTGCGGTACTGCTACAACCCGCACCTTTTACAGGCTAGCCGCTGCGCCGAAAAGCGCCGCTTCCAGCAACAAATTTCAACAATCAAATCACGATCCGCAGGCACTGGCCCGCGTGATACAGCGAAAACCCCGCCTCATATAGACAGCTACGCAGCCCCACCCCCGCCAGTGGCTGCATGGGTGCGAAGGGAATCGGCAGCGCCTGAGGATTTCCGTTACACAAATAATCGGCAAAGGCTTTGCCGACCACCGTCCCCGTGGTCACGCCCCGTCCGTTGTAACCGGTGACTGCCACTAAACCGGGCGCCGGTTCGAACAGGCGCATCAAATGATCGGGCGTGAACGCGATGCAACCGGTCCAGGTGCACTCCCATTCCACCTGTTTGAGGTACGGAAAATAGTGCTGCTGAACCCGGTCGGCCCAAGCCTTGAGGAACCAGGTCGGCTTCTGATTGCCATTACCCAGACTGCCGAGTAACAGGCGACCGTCTTTGTCGCGACGAATACTGCTGAGCACCTGCCGGGTGTCCCACGAACCCTGGCCACCCGGGAGGATTTGCTGCGCGGCGTCGTCAGTCAGCGGCACCGAGGCCACTTGATAGTAATAACCGGGGAAGAAATTGCGCCGCAGTTCCGTCCAGTCACCTTCGGTGTAAGCGTTGGACGCAATCACGACTTGCTCGGCAAGCACCGAACCCTGCGCCGTTTGCACCGACCAGCGCTGGCCCTGACGCTCAAGCCTGGTCACGGGAGAATGATCGAACAGCCGACCGCCAAGGCCGATGGCCGCCTTGGCCAGCCCCGTGGTGTAAGCCATCGGGTTGATCGTGCCGGCACGCTTATCGAGCAACGCGGCGGCGATCTTTTTGGTGCCGGTTGCTTGTTCGCAGGCTTGACCGGTCAGCAGTTCCACCGGGGCGCCGCGACGTTTCCATTGTTCTTCACGACTGCGCAAATCCGCTTCGCCACGGGCGTTGTGCGCCATGTGCAACGTGCCTTCGCGGCGTAACTGGCAATCAATGTTGTATTTGTCGACCAGGCTGAACACCAGGGACGGCGCGGCACCCAGCATGCGATTGAGCTGACTGCCCACCGCTTCGCCGAACCCGGCTTCGATCTCGTCCGGTGGAATCCACATGCCGGCGTTGACCAGCCCGACGTTGCGTCCAGAACCGCCATGACCGGCACGATGAGCTTCCAGCACGCACACCGTTTTGCCTTGTTCCAGCAGATGCACCGCCGCCGACAGACCGGTGAACCCGGCACCGATGACGCAGACATCGACCGTTACTTCGCCCTTGAGCGCAGCATTGTCGGGCCTTTGCGGCGTCAGTTTTTCCCACAGACACTCTTCGCGTAACGGCATTGCCAGACTCCAACAGAAACCTAACAAACAGAAAAAGCTTCGCTGGCAAGCCAGCTCCTACAGGTTATGCGCCACGACACAGACCATGTAGGAGCTGGCTTGCCAGCGATGGGGCCCGATCAGTCGAACGTAATGCCCTGCGCCAACGGCAACTCCAGCGAGTAGTTCACGGTGTTGGTCTGGCGGCGCATGTACCCGCGCCAGGCATCGGAGCCCGACTCACGACCACCGCCGGTTTCTTTCTCGCCACCAAACGCGCCGCCGATTTCCGCGCCGCTCGGGCCGATGTTGACGTTGGCGATGCCGCAGTCGCTGCCCACTGCCGACATGAATTGCTCGGCTTCACGCACGTCAGTGGTGAAGATGCACGAAGACAAGCCTTGTGGCACCGAGTTGTTCAAACGCAGGGCTTCGTCGAAGTCTTTGTAGCCGATCACATAAAGAATCGGCGCGAAGGTTTCGTGGCAGACCACGTCGCTCTGCTCCGGCATTTCAACAATGGCCGGCGAGACGTAGTAAGCGTTCGGGTATTTGTCTTCCAGCTGACGCTTGCCGCCGAAGACCCGGCCGCCCTCGCTCAGGGCCTGTTCCAGCGCACCCTGCATGTTGTCGAAGCTGTGCTTGTCGATCAGCGGGCCGATCAGGTTGCCTTCCAGCGGGTTGCCGATACGCACTTTCGAGTACGCGGCTTTCAGGCGGGTGACGATCTCTTCTTTCACCGATTCGTGAGCGATCAGGCGACGCAACGTGGTGCAACGCTGACCGGCAGTGCCGACGGCGCTGAACAGGATGGCGCGAACGGCCATGTCCAGGTCTGCGCTTGGGCCGAGGATCATGGCGTTGTTGCCACCCAGTTCGAGAATGCTGCGGGCGAAACGTGCGGCGATTTTCGGTGCCACTTCGCGGCCCATGCGGGTGCTGCCGGTGGCGCTGATCAGCGCGACACGCGGGTCATCGACCAGTGCTTCGCCAGCATCGCGACCGCCAATGATTACCTGGCTCAGGTGCGCAGGTGCATCGCTGAAGTTTTTCAGTACGCGGTCGAACAGCGCCTGGCAGGCCAGTGCGGTCAACGGGGTTTTCTCCGACGGTTTCCAGATCACCGGGTTGCCGCAGACCAGCGCCAGCGTGGTGTTCCAGGCCCAGACCGCGACCGGGAAGTTGAACGCACTGATCACGCCCACGACGCCCAGCGGGTGCCAGGTTTCGCGCATGTGGTGGCCAGGACGCTCGGAAGCGATGGTCAAGCCGTACAGTTGACGGGACAGACCGACAGCGAAGTCGCAGATGTCGATCATCTCCTGAACTTCACCCAGGCCTTCCTGAGTGATCTTGCCCGCTTCCCAGGACACCAGCTCGCCGAGGTCGGCCTTGTATTCGCGCAGGATGTCGCCCAGTTGACGCACCAATTCGCCACGGCGCGGGGCCGGGACCTTGCGCCACAATTCGAACGCATGATCTGCGCGACTGATGTGCTGCTCGACTTCAGCGGCGCCTTCCCAGTTCACAGAGGCGATCTTGCTGCCATCGATCGGCGAATGCACCGGCACTTTGCCGTTCTGGTACAGGGCCGGGTTCACACCAAGACGATCAAGCAATGCGGCAACCATGGGTCACTCCTCGAGCTAAAACAGAAAACGTGCAGCCGGAATATCACGGCTGATCAGACCTGTAGTTTTAGCTCGCCGGAGGTTACCCAACAAACGACCTTTAAGAGAGATATCATTCCGTTTATTCATGCTGCGAATTGCTGGTCAGCAAGAAACAAGAAAAAAGGACAACCCATGCTGAATAAACGCTACCTGCCGTCGATCACCGCGCTGCAGTGTTTCGAGGCCGTGACCCGGCATTTGAGCTTCACGCGGGCCGCCGAAGAGCTGAACCTGACCCAGAGCGCCGTCAGCAAACAGGTCGCGCAACTCGAAGAATTGTTGCAGCACCTGTTGTTCCGTCGGGTACGCCGACGCCTGCAAATGACTCCGGCCGGTGATCTGTATCTGGTTGAGGTACGAAAAATCCTCACGCAAGTCGAGATGTCGACCCATTACCTGCGCTCCTACGGCGGTGAGACCGAAGTCCTGCGCGTCTCGACGCCTCCGACGTTCGGCGCCCGCTGGCTGGTCCCCCGCTTGAAGGGCTGGCGACTGCGCCATCCGTCGATTCATCTGGACCTGTGCAGCGAGCAGGAAGCCGATGACCTGCTGCAAGGTCGCAGCGATCTGGCGTTCTATTTCGGCCAGGGCTCACGGCCCCGCACCGAATGCCTGAAGCTGTTCGGCGAAGAGCTTGTTCCGGTGTGTGCACCGAGCAGCCTGCCGGCCACGCCGTTCACAGATCCGACGCAACTTACCGACCTGGTCCTGCTGCAAAACGCCTCCCGACCGCAAGCCTGGCACGACTGGTTCGACAGCCAGGGTTACCACACCGAACACAGCTACCACGGCCCGCGCTTCGAAACCTTTTATATGTGCATCCGTGCCGCACAGGTCGGCTGCGGCGTAGCGTTGTTGCCGCGGTTTCTGGTGGAAGAGGAATTGGCCGACGGCAAACTGGTCATTCCCTGGCAGCATGCGATGCCCAGTTCCGACGCCTATTACCTGGCGTACCCGGAGCATTCGGCGGAAGTGCCCAAGGTCCGGGATTTTGTGAAGTGGATGCTGGAGCAGATCGATAGCCCGGACACACCGTAAATCTAAGGTTTCACTCACTCCCCTGTGGGAGCGGGCTTGCTCGCGAAGGCGGTGGGTCAGTCAATATTCATATTGGATGTGCCGACGCCTTCGCGAGCAAGCCCGCTCCCACAATGATCTGCGGTGATCTAAAAATCGCTGGCAATAACCACCACCGATATGCGCCACTATCCGTATTCAATGTGGAGACCCCCGTTATGAGCGAGAGTGTGTTTGCCGATCGCATCGTGCAGAACCTGCTCGACACCGACTTCTACAAACTGACGATGATGCAGGCGGTGCTGCACAACTACCCGAACGTGGAAGTCGAATGGGAGTTTCGTTGCCGTAACAGTGAGGATTTGCGCCCGTACCTGGCGGAAATCCGCTTTCAGATCGAGCGCCTGGCCGAGCTGAGCCTGAGCGCCGACCAGTTGAGTTTCATGGAGCGCATCAGCTTCATGAAGCCGGATTTCCTGCGTTTTCTCGGGTTGTTCCGCTTCAATCTGCGCTACGTCCACACCGGCATCGAAAACGGCGAACTGTTCATCCGCCTGCGCGGACCGTGGCTGCATGTGATCCTGTTCGAAGTGCCGCTGCTGTCCATCGTCAGCGAAGTGCGCAACCGCTATCGCTACCGGGAAATCGTGCTGGTGCAGGCGCGTGAACAGCTCTATCGCAAGTTCGACTGGCTGACCGCGAATGCCAGCAGTGACGAATTGTCCGAATTGCAAGTAGCCGATTTCGGCACTCGCCGTCGCTTCTCTTACCGCGTGCAGGAAGAAGTGGTGAACGTGCTCAAGCACGATTTCCCCGGGCGCTTCGTCGGCACCAGCAATGTGCACCTTTCGCGAGAGCTGGACATGAAACCGCTGGGCACCATGGCCCACGAGTGGATCATGGCCCACCAGCAACTGGGCCCGCGGCTGATCGACAGCCAGATCGCCGCCCTCGATTGCTGGGTCCGCGAGTACCGCGGCCTGCTGGGGATCGCCTTGACTGACTGCATCACCATGGATGCCTTCCTCAACGACTTCGACCTGTTCTTCGCCAAGCTCTTTGACGGTCTGCGACATGACTCCGGTGATCCGGTGATCTGGGCGGAAAAGGCGATCGCCCACTATCAAAAGCTGGGTATCGACCCGATGAGCAAGACGCTGACGTTCTCCGACAGCCTGACGTTGCCCAAGGCGCTGGAAATATTTCGCGCATTGCGCGGTCGGATCAATGTCAGCTTTGGTATCGGTACCAACCTGACGTGCGATATTCCGGGTGTCGAACCGATGAGCATCGTGCTTAAAATGGCGGCCTGCAACGGCCAGCCGGTGGCAAAGATCTCCGACGAGCCTGGCAAGACTCACTGTAAAGACCCGAATTTCGTTGCCTATTTGCGACACGTTTTCAAAGTTCCTGCCGCCCTTTCCAGCACACCAAGCAAGGAGTGAATTCATGCAAGCCGTACAGCGTGAGATTGCTGAGCAGCTCAAGGTTCAACCGCCATTCGCCGACGAGGCCGCCCTCGAGGCTGAAATCGTGCGGCGCATCAGTTTCATCCAGGATTGCCTGGTCAATTCCGGGCTCAAGACATTGGTACTCGGGATCAGCGGCGGCGTCGACTCCCTGACCGCCGGCCTGCTGGCCCAGCGCGCCATGTGTGAACTGCGCACCCGCACCGGTGATGACAACTACAAGTTCATCGCCGTGCGCCTGCCGTACGAAACCCAGTTCGATGAACACGACGCCCAGGCGTCGGTGGATTTCATCAAGCCAGACGAGCGCCACACCGTGAACATCGGCCCGGCGGTCAAATCCCTGGCCAATGAAGTGGCAGCGTTCGAAGGCAAGCACGCGGTCTCGGTGGATTTCGTCCTCGGCAACACCAAGGCGCGGATGCGCATGGTCGCCCAGTACACCATCGCCGGCGCGGCCCATGGCCTGGTGATCGGCACCGATCATGCGGCGGAAGCGGTGATGGGTTTCTTCACCAAGTTCGGTGACGGCGCCTGCGACCTGGCCCCGTTGAGCGGTCTGGTGAAAAATCAGGTCCGGGCGATTGCCCGCAGTTTCGGCGCGCCGGAATCGCTGGTGGAAAAAGTCCCGACAGCGGACCTTGAAGACCTGTCGCCGGGTAAACCGGACGAAGCGTCCCATGGCGTGACGTATGCCGAGATCGACGCGTTCCTGCATGGGCAGCCGGTGCGTGAGGAAGCGTTCAAGATCATTTGCGATACGTACAGGAAGACCCATCACAAGCGGGTGATGCCTTTCGCCCCTTGATTTAGGTGGCGCCTGATCCGACGCCTTCGCGGGCAAGCCTCGCTCCTACAGGGTTTCGACACCGCCCCTGTAGGAGCGAGGCTTGCCCGCGAAGAACGATTACACGGTCAAACGTCAGGCACAAAAAAAGCGTCCCAAGTGGACGCTTTTTTTATGCCCGCGATTCGCTTACTTCAGCGTAACCGTGCCTTTCATCATAGAAATGTGGCCCGGGAACGAGCAGAAGAAGCCGTACTTCTCGGCAGCATCAAGCTTCGACACATCGAAGGTCACCGAGTCGGTTTCCTTGGAGCCGATGATTTTGGTGTGAGCGATAATGCGCGCATCACCTTCTTTCAGGTAGTTCTTGTCGATGCCGGCAGACAGGCCATCGGTGGCGATCGGCTGCATGTCCGCTTCTTTGCTCAGCACCCAGTTGTGGCCCATGACGTTTTTCGGCAGGTTGCCGGAGTGGGTCAGTTCAACGGTGAAGGTCTTGCAGCTTTTGTCGATTTCGATGGCCTTGGTGTTGAAGGCCATTTGGTCGGTGGAATCGATGGTCGTCTTGCACTCGGCAGCCATCAATTGACTGCTGGCCAGTGTCAGCAGGGATACCGCAACAAGTTTGGCAAACATGGTGAATCTCCAAGGCAGGGTTAACAAAAGTGCGAATGGACAGAAGACTGCCTGAAAACTTCGCAAGTTCCTATGACCTGAATCAAAAATTGTATACAACTTTCGGGCTATGACACCTATCGAAACAATCTACCAGCCAGACGTCTAGGGCGGCCCTATCATCAGGTCGTCATCACTTATACGGAGCGTCTGTCATGTCAATCAATAGCCTGTTGTGCAGTTTGCTCGCCGCTTACGCCTGTGGCGCCAGTGGCACCTGTGAAACGTCTCGGCGTGAAGTTTAGACCTTGGAGCATAGCGCCTCTGCCTTTACTCTGTGGCCATCCTGACCATGGAGTAAGGCATGTCTTTAGCGTCCGTTTGTGTATTTTGCGGTGCCAGCACCGGCACCAACCCGGCTTATCGTGAAGCCGCTGTCGCCCTCGGGCGAGCATTGGCCGAGCGCAAGCTGACCCTGGTCTATGGCGGCGGTGCCGTCGGGCTGATGGGGATCGTCGCCGACGCCGCACTGGCGGCCGGCGGTGAAGTGATCGGGATCATCCCGCAAAGCCTCAAAGACAAGGAAATCGGTCACAGCGGCCTCACGCGCCTGGAAGTGGTCGACGGCATGCATGCGCGCAAGGCGCGGATGGCTGAGCTCAGCGACGCTTTTATCGCGCTGCCCGGTGGCCTGGGCACTCTGGAAGAACTGTTCGAAGTCTGGACCTGGGGCCAGCTCGGCTACCACGGCAAACCGCTGGGACTGCTGGAAGTGAACGGTTTCTACAGCAAGTTGACCGGTTTTCTTGATCATATCGTCGGCGAAGGCTTCGTTCGCGAAGCACACCGTGACATGCTGCAAGTGAGCGAATCGCCGCACACCCTGCTCGATGCACTGGACGCCTGGCAGCCCTCGGTACTGCCAAAATGGGCCGAGCAAAAACCCAGCTAACGGCTAGGCACCGATACAGGGCAGAATATGCGCCGCTCAACCTCACCTTCGACCCCAGAGGATCGCCCATGGCTAAACCTAATTATTCCTTCGCCAAACGTCAGAGAGACTTGGCCAAGGAGCAGAAGAAAGAGGAAAAGCTTCAGCGCAAGAAAGCTTCAGCTGAAGAAGACGCCGCCGCACTGAACCCGGAAGCAGACGGTGAAGTGACCGCAGAAAGTGATGTTGAAGCACCGAAAGATCAGGCGCCCGACGCCTGAGACCCTCAGGGCCCGATGATCTGATCAGGCCCACCGGATCTGTGTCCCGTGTAGGAGCGAGCTTGCTCGCGAAGATATCGAAGACAGCGCGTTTTTCCAGACAGGACGCGTCATCGTTGACGTCCATCGCGAGCAAGCTCGCTCCTACAGGGTGGATCTTTGTTACTCCAGTGGCATCACGGTGACCCGGACTTCCGGATCGTGATTACCGCCCCCCAGAATCACCCCGCGCAACGGCGATACATCAGAAAAATCCCGGCCCCAGGCCAGGGTGATGTGTTCGAGTGCCGGTTGCACATTGTTGGTCGGATCGAAATCCACCCAACCCAACACCGGGCAAAACACTGAAACCCAGGCGTGCGATGCATCGGCACCGATCAGCCGTGGCTGGCCCGGTGGCGGCTGAGTCAGCAGGTAGCCGCTGATGTAACGCGCCGCCAACCCACGGGAACGCACGCAAGCGAGCATCAGGTGAGCGAAGTCCTGGCACACCCCGCGACGGCGCTCCAGCACTTCCACCAGAGGCGTTGCCACTTGAGTGGCTTCGGCGTCGAAGGTGAATTCGCTGAAGATTTTTTCCATCAACGCCTGGACGCCGAGCAACAGCGGCCGCCCCGCTGGAAAACAACTTTCCGAGAATTCGACGAAGTTGCGCTTCAAATGCACATAGGGCGATTCAAACCGGTAACGACACGCTTCGAGCACGTCGGACGAAAGCGGCTGGCTGCTGTAGGT
The DNA here is from genome assembly GCF_000282415.1 of Pseudomonas sp. GM60. Classification (NCBI taxonomy): domain Bacteria; kingdom Pseudomonadati; phylum Pseudomonadota; class Gammaproteobacteria; order Pseudomonadales; family Pseudomonadaceae; genus Pseudomonas; species Pseudomonas sp. GM60. The sequence continues at coordinate 49,512 of NZ_AKJI01000168.1, read as the reverse complement.
CAGTGCGTTGCGGGTTTCCTCCCAGGCCGGCGATTGATTGAAATCCAGCGTAGGCCGGGCCAGCACTTCGACGGTAAGACTGGCATTAACCAGTAACTCATCGTGAGGCCGCTCGAACGCCAGCCGGGTCAGTGGGTTGCCGAATACATCCAGTTCGTCGCGGCGCGCCGTCGGGTCCGGGCTGATCTGCAATTGTTGCGCAGTACAACGCTGCCAGGCGCACGAGCGCGGCCATAGATGCGCCAACTGCTGAGCGAGGGACACCGGGCTGTCGTAGTGATAATGGGTGTCATGGAAAATCTGGTAATGAGCGCTCATCAGACGGACACCGTGCGTTGGCTGACATCATCGACGTGGGCGAAATGGCGCAATGCCAAACGATCCGACACCTGCCCGCTCGCATCGGCGATCTCTTGCAGCAGGTCGGCCAGGCCATTGATGGCGGCGCGTACGCTGGCTTCACCGAACAGCGAATTCTCCAGACACCCCAGATCAAAGCGCGCCAGACGCTCCACCAGAAACGGCAGACCAGCTTCGCGCGGCACACCAAAATCATCGTTCAAACGTTTAAGCGTGCGGGTCACCAGCTTCAACTGGAACAGCACCGCGTGCGGGTTTTGTTCGTCGAGCAGCAACAGGTCCAGCACCGGAATCAATTGCGCCACCGCCAGATACCGCGAGCGGTAGGTGATGCTGCTGTTACCCAGTTCCAGCAGCCACTCCAACCCGGCCTGATCAAAGGCGCCGCTACCGCGCAGAAACGCCGCGAGGCTGCCGCTGAGAAATTGCAGGCGTTCGATCCGTCGACCGATCATCAGGAAGCGCCAGCCTTCATCCCGGGTCATGTCGTCCAGCGCAAAACCCGACAGCGCCGCCAGCGACATCACCAGACGGTTGAGAAAATCCAGCAACTCGCCGAAATCCGGTTCTTCGGTTTCCAGCTCGACGGCCTCGCGCTGCAACTCCACCAGCGCCTGCCAGTTTTCCCGCGAGAGCTTGCCGCGCACTTGCGACGCCGCCCACTGCAAGCGCTGCAGGTTGGAACGCAGGCTGAACGGCCAGTCGTCACCGAGCAGCGCCGCCAACAACCGTTCAGGCAGCTCGCCTTCTTCGGGCAGCAACATCAACCGTTCACCCAGATCGACCGCGGCGTCCAGCGCTTGCGGATCATCGCCATCGACGTAGCGCGCCAGCATGATCCGCAGCAACCGCGCACTGTCATCGCAGCGCTCGCAGTAACGGCCGAACCAGAACAGGTTTTCCACCACCCGCGACGGCAAATACGGATCGCGTCGCACCAGGTCGTGCACGCCAATGTTGCGCTGGGCTTTCCATTGTTCGCCGCTGGGTGGCCGATCCCCCAACACCCAGGTGTCCTTGCTCGCGCCGCCGCGTTGCATCGACACCACTTCAGCGTCGGCCTCGGCGGCCACCCGGGTCAAACCGCCGGGCAGAACCCGATACCCATCGCGACTCGCCACTGCGTACACGCGCATGCCGATGGCCCGGGGTTGCAACTGACCGCCCTCGGCCTGCCAGATCGGCGCCTGGGACAATTGCGCAAGTTCTTGCGCCACATAGGCATAAGGTCGTGCCTGCATGCGCTCGGAAAGCGCCTGACGCTGTTTTTCGCTCAAATCGCGGCCAAACACCGGCGCGAAGCTCTGTGAAGGGAACGCTGGTTTGATCAGCAATTCCGGCAGTTTTTCCAGCGCCTGGGCGAGCACCGGCGCTTCGCCGCACCACCACGTGGCGATAGAGGGCAGGATCAGCTCTTCGCCGAACAGGAATTGATTGATCTTCGGCAGGAAGCCCAGCAACCCCGGCGATTCCAGTACACCGCTGCCGAGCGCATTGGCTACCAGCACCCGTCCTTGTCGCACGGCCTCGAGCAGGCCCGGCACACCGAGCGCCGAGTCGGTGCGCAGCTCCAGCGGATCACAGAAGTCGTCGTCGAGCCGGCGCATGATCGCGTGGACCCGACGCAGGCCGCTCAAGGTTTTCAGGTAAACCGTGGCATCGCGCACCGTGAGGTCGCCGCCCTCCACCAACGGATAACCGAGCTGCCGCGCCAGATACAGGTGTTCGAAATAGCTTTCGTTAAAACGCCCCGGTGTCAGCAGCACCACCAATGGCACTTCATCATCGCTTGGCGCCTGACGGGCCAGGGTTTCCTGAAGCGTGCGGAAGAACCCGGCCAGATGCTGCACCTTCAAATCACGGTACAACTCGGGGAAGGCCCGGGACACGATCGTGCGGTTTTCCAGGGCGTAACCGGCGCCGGACGGTGCCTGGGTCCGATCCGCCGTCACCCACCAGCGACCGTCGGGCGTGCGCGCCAGATCCACGGCATACAGATGCAGAAAGGCCCCGTCGGGCGGCGAGATTCCCTGACAGGGCCAGAGGAAGTTGTTGTGGCCGAATACCAGCTCAGCCGGCAACAAGCCTTCAGCGATCAAACGCTGCGGGCCGTACAAGTCCGCCAGCACAGCATTCAACAGTCGAGCCCGCTGGGCGATCCCGGCCGACAAGTGCTCCCATTCGTCCGCAGCGATCACGTGCGGCAGCAAGTCCAGCTCCCACGGCCGGTCCGCGCCCTTGGGATCGGCATAGACGTTGTAGGTCACGCCGTTTTCCTGGATCTGCCGGGTCAGCAGTGCCTGACGCTGCACCAGCTGCGCGGGCGTGCTGCGTTGCAACTGGTCGAACAACCGGCGCCAGTGCGGGCGTACGGCGCCACTGTCGTCGAGCAGTTCGTGATAAGTGCCCGCCGTCAGCGGGTAGCGGTCAAGCAGGTCAGGCATGGAAAGCTCGGCAGACAGCAAGGAACGGTCAGACTAACGCACGCTCATGACGCCCGGATATACGAAAAATCCGAGCGTCGCGTACGGTTTAGAAACGTCGCAAATCGAGAGTCATCGGCAGCTCGTCGTTTATTTCCAGAATTGGTATAGGAAGTTTCCCCGGGCTGTGTCCGATGCGGAAGAAACGCGCCATCCTCCGACTCTCGGCTTCATTGGCGTTCACCGGCAAGCTGTCATAGTTGCGCCCGCCCGGATGGGCGACGTGGTACTGACACCCCCCCAGCGAACGCTGCATCCAGGTGTCGAGCAGGTCGAACACCAGCGGTGCATGGACCGGGATTGTCGGTTGCAGACAGTTGGCCGGCTGCCAGGCACGAAAGCGCACGCCTGCAACGAACTCGCCAACCCGACCGGTCGGCTGCAAAGGCACCGGAACGCCGTTGCAGGTCAGCAAATAGCGCTGCGGTGCCAGGCCGGTGAGTTTCACCTGCAAGCGCTCCAGGGATGAATCCACGTAGCGCACCGTGCCGCCGACCGCGCCCTCCTCGCCCAGTACATGCCAAGGCTCCAGCGCCTGACGCACTTCCAGTTCGATGCCGCTGACGGCGTAATCGCCGACCTTGGGAAAGCGAAACTCCAGATGCGCCGCGAACCACTCGGCCCGCACCGGATAACCCGCGGCATTGAGGTCGACGATCACATCAGCGAAATCCTGCTCGATAAAGTGTGGCAACAGGAACCGGTCATGCAATTCCGTGCCCCAGCGCGCCAGTTTCGGCGGCGCATAAGGCTCGCGCCAGAACCGTGCAACCAGCGCTCGCAGCAACAACTGCTGAGCCAGGCTCATGCGCGCGTGAGGCGGCATTTCAAAAGCGCGCAACTCCAGCAAGCCAAGGCGCCCCGTTGCGCCATCGGGTGAATAAAGCTTGTCGATGCAGAATTCCGCGCGATGAGTGTTACCCGTCACGTCGATCAACAGGTTGCGCAGCAGCCGGTCGACCAGCCACGGTGCGCATTCCTCGCCGGGTTGAGGCATCTGGGCGAAAGCGATTTCCAGCTCGTACAACGCATCGTTGCGCGCTTCATCGACGCGCGGCGCCTGAGACGTCGGGCCGATGAACAATCCGGAAAACAGGTAGGACAACGACGGGTGGTTATGCCAGTAACTGATCAGGCTGCGCAGCAAATCGGGACGGCGCAGGAACGGTGAGTCAGCCGGTGTCGCGCCGCCCAGTACGAAATGGTTACCGCCGCCGGTGCCGGTGTGTCGGCCGTCGATCATGAATTTTTCAGTGGTCAGCCGCGTCTGGCGCGCTTCTTCGTAGAGAAACTCGGTGCGCTCGACCAGTTCATCCCAGGTCGCGGACGGCTGCACGTTGACCTCGATCACGCCTGGGTCCGGGGTAATGCGAAAGTTGCTCAGGCGCGGATCGCTTGGCGGTTCATAGCCTTCCAGCAGCACCGGACAATGCAGTTCCTCAGCCGTGGCCTCGATTGCAGTGACCAGCTCCAGATAATCCTCGACCCGCTCCAGCGGCGGCATGAACAAGTACAACCGCCCCTCCCGCGCCTCGGCGCAGAACGCCGTGCGCGTCAGCCAATCGGCGGATTCGTCGATTTTCAGATCACGCTCGACCGCTTCGGCCGCGGCGGCGGGGTTGCTCAACTGCTGAGTATCCGGGAGCGCCGGGAATTCCTGATTGGGATCGTTGGGATAGATAAAGGGATACTCGGCGGCTTTCACCCACGGCTGCGAGCCCAGCGGCAAGCGATAACCCAGTGGCGAATCGCCCGGCACCAGCCGACAGTGCTCGTCGCGCAGATACCAGCGACCGCTTTGCCACTGATCGCCCTTGGCCGTGCGCGCCAGTGGCAACACCTGGCCGATCACTTTATCCAGTCCCTGGCTGAAGACTTTGCGCAGTCGCGCACGCTCCAAGGGTTCTTCCAGACGCGAATCTTCGGCGCTGACGTTCTGCGGCAAAGTGCCTTCGCGCCAGAGGTAATAGAAATTGTCTTCGTAGGCCGGGAACACAAAGCGTGTCGGAATTTTCAGACGTTCGGCGACACTCGCCAGAAAACGCCCGGCCAGTTCGCCATCGGCACCGTAGTCTTCTTGCTCATCGGCAATGAGCGCGCTGTTGTGCCAGATCGGCACACCGTCGCGGCGCCAGTAGCAATTCAGCGACCAGCGCGGCAGTTGCTCACCGGGGTACCACTTGCCTTGACCGAAATGCACCAGCCCTTTGGGTGCGTAATGTTTGCGCATTCGCTGGAACAGCTCGGCGGACAAACGCCGCTTGTCTGGCCCCAGCGCGGCAGTGTTCCACTCAGCGCCGTCCGGATCGTCGATGGAGACGAAGGTCGGCTCGCCGCCCATGGTCAGGCGTACGTCGCCTTCCAGCAGGTCGGCATCAATCTGCCGGCCCAGCGCCTGGATCGCCAGCCATTGATCTTCGGTGTAGGGCTTGGTGACGCGCGGCGCCTCCCAAATCCGCTCAACGGACATTTCGTGGGTGAATTCGCACTCGCACGGTTCCACCAAGCCACTGATCGGTGCCGCAGAGCCCGGATCGGGACTACACGCCAACGGAATATGTCCTTCACCGGCAAACAGGCCTGAGGTCGCATCCAGGCCGATCCAGCCGGCACCGGGTAAATAGACCTCGCACCAGGCGTGCAAATCGGTGAAATCCACTTCGGTGCCCGACGGGCCGTCGAGGCTTTTGACGTCGGCGGTCAGTTGAATCAGATAGCCGGAGACAAAACGCGCCGCCAGACCCAGGTTACGCAGCAGCTGCACCAGCAGCCACGCCGAGTCGCGGCAGGAACCGGAGGCATGTTCGAGGGTGTGTTCAGGCGTCTGCACGCCGGGCTCCATGCGGATCAGGTAACCGATGTCCTCGCTCAGGCGCTGATTGAGCGCGACGAGGAAATCCACGCTGGGCAGCGGCGTGCGATCGATGCCGTCCAGATAGGCCTTGAATTTCGGCGTCAGCGGCAGGGTTTCCAGGTACGGCGCCAGTTCCTTGCGCTCGTCCGCGGCGTAGGCAAACGGGATTTTTTCCGCGTAGGGTTCGAGGAAGAAGTCGAACGGATTGAACACGGCCATTTCCGCCAGCAGATCGACCTCGATCCGCAGTTCCTCGGTTTTCTCCGGGAACACCAGACGCGCCAGGTAATTACCTTGGGGGTCTTGCTGCCAGTTAATGAAGTGCTGCTCGGGCGAGACTTTCAGCGCATACGACAGTATCCGCGTACGACTGTGGGCGGCCGGGCGCAGGCGAACAATCTGCGGACCGAGCTCGACAGCGCGGTCGTAGCGGTAATGCGTGACGTGGTGCAATGCGACATGAATCGACACGGCGTGCCTCCTGCGAGCCTTAAGCGTATTCGAAAGCGCGCAAGACTTATGCCATCCAGTGGCGCTGGCGCTTTCTCCGGTTGCTTGAGGCAGTACAGCACCAAAATCGGGCGATGCAGGAATTGGTTTGGGGGCGTTGCACGCAAATGTGGCGACCAGTGGGCTGTCAGCTGGAATTGGCTTCGGCTGTAGTGGCCTCATCGCGAGCAGGCTCGCTCCCACAATGATCTCTGTCGTTCACAAATTCTGCATCCAAAGAAAAACCTGTGGGAGCGAGCCTGCTCGCGATGAGGCCAGTTGTCCCCACAGAGATTCCCGCGCTGACGCCCGATCTTTATGCGCCAGACAGCAAAACGCCAACCCGAAGGTTGGCGTTCTGTTCAGCTCAAGTGAGGCTTAGCGCGGCACAACCGGCTTGCGCGCAGGCTTCGGCCCTTTGCCTTTGGCTGCATCCTTGCGCTCTTTGGCCGCCTGCTGGTTGCGGGCGAATGCCGCTGCCTTGGCCTGTTCACGCTTGTCCCACGGGTTACCACCATCGCTGGCACGCGGTGGCAGACCGGTGTGCTGGGTCAGGATCTTGGTGGTCTTCTCACCCGCGACCTTGTGACTGCCGGCCGGCGTCGAGTTCTTGCGACGGGCGCTCTGGTAGCTGTCGGTCGCTGGCTGATGCAGCGGGATCAACTGGTTCTTGCCCGGCCCGATCAGGTCGGCGCGGCCCATGCGGGTCAGCGCTTCACGCAGCATCGGCCAGCCTTTCGGGTCGTGGTAACGCAAGAACGCCTTGTGCAGACGACGCTGCTCTTCGCTCTTGACGATGGTCACGGCGTCGCTCTTGTAAGTGACCTTACGCAGCGGGTTCTTGCCCGAGTGGTACATCGCGGTGGCGGTGGCCATCGGCGACGGGTAGAACGCCTGCACCTGGTCGGCACGGAAGCCGTTGCCCTTGAGCCACAGGGCCAGGTTCATCATGTCTTCGTCGGTGGTGCCCGGGTGAGCGGCAATGAAGTACGGAATCAGGTACTGCTCTTTCCCGGCTTCCTTGGAGTACTTCTCGAACATGCGCTTGAACTTGTCATAGCTGCCGATGCCCGGTTTCATCATCTGATTGAGCGGACCTTCCTCGGTGTGTTCCGGGGCGATCTTCAGGTAACCACCAACGTGGTGGGTCACCAGCTCCTTGACGTATTCCGGCGACTCGACGGCGAGGTCGTAGCGCAGACCGGACGCGATCAAAATCTTCTTCACACCCGGCAACGCACGGGCGCTGCGATACAGCTGGATCAGCGACGAGTGGTCGGTGTTCAGGTTCGGGCAGATGCCAGGGAACACGCACGATGGCTTACGGCACGCGGATTCGATTTCCGGGCTCTTGCAGGCGATGCGGTACATGTTCGCGGTCGGGCCGCCGAGGTCGGAAATGACGCCGGTGAAACCTGGCACCTTGTCGCGAATCTCTTCGATTTCGCGAATGATCGACTCTTCGGAACGGTTCTGGATGATCCGGCCTTCGTGCTCGGTGATCGAGCAGAAGGTGCAGCCGCCGAAGCAGCCACGCATGATGTTCACCGAGAAGCGGATCATGTCGTAGGCAGGGATTTTTTCCTTGCCGTACGCCGGGTGCGGAATACGTGCGTAAGGCATGCCGAACACGTAGTCCATTTCTTCGGTGGTCATCGGAATCGGCGGCGGGTTGAACCAGACGTCGACTTCGCCGTGCTTCTGCACCAGCGCGCGGGCGTTGCCCGGGTTGGTTTCCAGGTGAAGCACGCGGTTGGCGTGAGCGTAAAGCACCGCATCGCCACGAACCTTCTCGACCGACGGCAGACGAATCACCGTCTTGTCGCGGGTCATTTTCGGGCTGGCCAGAATCTGCACGACCTTGGCTTCGCTCGGGTCTTCAACCGGCCCCTTTTCCTGCTCGATGGCGCAGGCTTGAGTGTCCTGGGTGTTCACGTACGGGTTGATGATCTTGTCGATCTTGCCCGGACGGTCGATGCGCGTGGAGTCGACTTCGTACCAGTCTTTCGGCGTATCGCGACGGATGAACGCGGTGCCGCGCACATCGGTGATGTCTTCGATCTTGTGACCGTAGGACAGGCGCTGGGCGACTTCGACAATCGCACGCTCGGCGTTGCCGTAGAGCAGGATGTCGGCACAGGCGTCGATCAGGATCGAGTTGCGCACCCGGTCCTGCCAGTAGTCGTAGTGGGCGATGCGGCGCAGGGACGCTTCGATGCCACCGAGTACGATCGGCACGTTCTTGTAGGCTTCCTTACAGCGCTGGCTGTAAACCAGGCTCGCGCGATCCGGACGTTTGCCCGCCAGGCCACCGGGGGTGTAGGCGTCGTCGGAACGGATCTTCTTGTCGGCGGTATAGCGGTTGATCATCGAGTCCATGTTGCCGGCCGCGACACCGAAGAACAGGTTCGGCTCGCCGAGCTTCATGAAGTCGTCTTTGGACTGCCAGTTCGGCTGGGCAATGATCCCGACGCGGAAGCCCTGGGACTCCAGCAGCCGGCCGATGATCGCCATGCCGAACGACGGATGGTCAACGTAGGCATCACCGGTGACGATGATGATGTCGCATGAATCCCAGCCAAGCTGATCCATCTCCTCCCTGCTCATTGGCAGGAATGGCGCTGGACCGAAGCATTCGGCCCAGTACTTGGGATAGTCAAATAACGGCTTGGCTGTTTGCATGACGATGACCGGTGTTGAGATGAAAAATCGCGGGCGCGGAATATAGCACAAAAAATGACCAATTCCGACGGTTATGGTCGGAAATTGCTTTGCGCTCTATGTAGGAGCGAGCCTGCTCGCGATGGACGTCAACGATGACGCGCCCTTCCTGAATGAACTCGGCGCTCTCACGTTTTTCGCGAGCAGGCTCGCTCCTACAGAAGATTACTCGTCGTCGAAGTTGTAGCTACCCGGCGCCAGGTTTTCGAAGCGGGTGTACTTACCGATGAACGCCAGTCGCGACGTGCCGATCGGGCCGTTCCGCTGCTTGCCGATAATGATTTCGGCGATGCCTTTGTGTTCGGTTTCCGGGTGATAAACCTCATCCCGGTACACGAACATGATGACGTCGGCATCCTGCTCGATCGCTCCGGATTCCCGGAGGTCGGAGTTGATCGGCCGTTTGTTCGGTCGTTGCTCCAGGGAGCGGTTGAGCTGGGACAGTGCCACCACCGGGCAATTGAATTCCTTGGCCAGGGCCTTCAAGGAACGCGAGATCTCGGAAATCTCGTTGGTCCGGTTGTCACCACCGGAGCCCGGAATCTGCATCAATTGCAGGTAGTCGATCATGATCAGGGCGACATCGCCGTGCTCACGCACCAGACGCCGGGTCCGCGCACGCATTTCCGACGGGCTGATACCCGCCGTATCGTCGATGAACAGCTTGCGGTCGTTGAGCAGGTTGACCGCCGATGTCAGGCGCGGCCAATCGTCGTCGTCCAGGCGACCGGCACGGACCTTGGTCTGGTCGATACGGCCGAGGGACGACAACATACGCATGATCAGCGATTCGCCTGGCATCTCGAGCGAGTAAACCAGTACGCACTTGTCGCTGCGCAACACGGCGTTTTCCACCAGGTTCATCGCAAAGGTGGTTTTACCCATCGACGGACGGCCAGCGACGATGATCAAGTCGGCCGGCTGCAGGCCGCTGGTCTTCTCGTCGAGGTCGGTGTAACCGGTGGACAAGCCAGTAATGGCGTTATCGGTGTTGAACAAGGTGTCGATGCGGTCGATGGCCTTGGTCAGCAGGTCATTCACGCTCACCGGGCCGCCGGTTTTAGGCCGGGCCTCGGCGATCTGGAAGATCTGCCGCTCGGCTTCGTCGAGAATCTCTTCAGCAGTGCGACCTTCCGGGTTGAAGGCGCTGTCGGCAATCTCGGTGGCGATGCCGATCAACTGCCGCAACGTCGCTCGCGCGCGAACGATCTGCGCATACGCCTTGATGTTGGCGACGGACGGCGTGTTTTTCGCCAGTTCACCGAGGTAACCGAGGCCACCGACCTGCGAGGTCTGACCTTCCTTGTCCAATTGCTCGGCAAGGGTCACGACGTCGATCGGGGAGTTCTGGTCGGCGAGTTTGGCGATCGCGCGGAAAATCAGGCGGTGGTCATGTCGATAGAAATCGCCGTCGGAGACTTGATCGAGCACGCGCTCCCAGGCGTTGTTGTCCAGCATCAAACCACCGAGCACGGCCTGTTCGGCCTCGATGGAATGCGGCGGCACCTTCAGGGAAGCGGTTTGCAGATCGTATTGCTCGGGAGCGGAGATATCGTTCATGGCCACTTGAATAGTTGTGAAAATCAGGAACTGCAGAAAGACAAAGGGCACGACCTGTAAACAGGATCGTGCCCGATGTTACCGGCAAGCACCCGAGGGTGCCAGCCGACAAGTGCTGCTTAAGCTGCTACCACGACAACGCGTACGGTGGCTTCAACTTCGGCGTGCAGGTGCACGGCTACGTCGAATTCGCCTACGTTGCGGATGGTGCCGTTCGGCAGACGAACTTCGCTTTTTGCAACTTCAACGCCAGAGGCGGTCAGTGCATCAGCGATGTCGTGAGTACCGATCGAACCGAACAGCTTGCCTTCGTCACCAGCGGTGGCAGTGATAGTCACTTCCAGCTCAGCCAGTTGGGCGGCACGGCTTTCAGCCGAAGTTTTACGGTCTGCTGCGGCTTTTTCCAGCTCAGCGCGACGCTCTTCGAACGCAGCCAGGTTGGCTGGGGTCGCGGCGGTAGCTTTGCCGTAAGGCAGCAGGTAGTTACGACCGTAACCAGCCTTAACGTTTACTTTGTCACCCAGGTTGCCCAGGTTGGTGACTTTTTCCAGAAGGATCAGTTGCATGTGAAAATCCTCTTAACTTTTAACCTTCACCGTTCGCGCTATCGACGTCTTTCGGCGTCGAACGACCGCGAAAATCAATCAGGCTGTCGACGATGGCCAGGACCACCAGCAACGGATAGATCAGCTGCATGAACAGCAACAGCGTGACGTACAACCCCACCAGCCAGAATCTGGCCAGTCGCTTTTGCGCCACCAGCCCGTGAATCAGGGCCAGCCCGGCGAACACCAGCGGTACACTGCACAACGGCGTCAACATGGCCATCTGCGGGCCGATGTTCGGCCCCAGAAGCATGAACGCCAGCAGTAACATCGCCAGCCCCAGCGGGAATCGGATGGCGCGAAATTCGCGACCAAAACCACCCGGGTTGTACAACAACGCCTGCCAGTAGCGCCCGACAATCAGGCTCAGCACACTGACGATTTGCAACAAGGCCGCAATCAGGCCAGTCAGGACCGGTGCAATCAGGGACGCAAAATGCGCTTGCTCGTCTACCGACAACTTCTGGTAGACATCACCGAGTAGCGACGGCATGACCTTTATCAAGGCCTGCGCCAGCATCTCGATTTGGGGAGCAAAAACTGTCCCCAGCACCACTGCAAACACCACTCCCATCGCTATGCTGACCAGCAGCACGCGGTTCCAGGACTCGCTTGCGCGCAAAACCAACGCAAGGCTCGAAGACCCCAGCAGCACCAGAAGTGCCCGTGGGTCATCGGAGTAAAGCCACCAGATCAACGCCGGCAGCAGTCCCAGAGCAAGTACGCCAAGGGCGTCCTTCAATCCGCGCCGCAGGAGCACTAGGCATCCAGCGGCAGCACCCAACCAATACAACAACGGCAATGTTGCGCATCCGGCCACTACGAGAGTGGCCTGCATACGGCCGCGCATGATGAACTCAGCTATGGCACGCATGCATTCAATCCTTTGCTACGTGTCGACTGCCCGGTCTCAGCGGCCGTGGCTGTCGGTGTAGGCCAGCAGGGCCAGGAAGCGGGCGCGCTTGATAGCGGTGGCCAGCTGACGCTGATAACGAGCTTTGGTACCGGTGATGCGGCTTGGAACGATTTTGCCGGTCTCGGATACGTAGGCTTTCAGAGTGTTGAGATCTTTGTAATCGATCTCTTTCACGTCTTCAGCGGTGAAGCGGCAGAATTTACGACGACGGAAGAAACGTGCCATGTAATAGGCTCCTCAAAAGGTCCGTGGATTACTCGTCAGCGTTATCGCTGTTGTCGCTGTCATCACCATCAACGCCTTCGGCGTCGGAGTGCTCAGGACGGTCGCGACGCTCACGGCGCTCACTGCGGTTTTCTTCAGCCTTGAGCATCTCGGATTGGCCGGTAACGGCTTCTTCGCGACGGATGACCAGGTTACGGATCACTGCATCGTTGTAGCGGAAGTTGTCTTCCAGCTCGGCCAGGGCCTTGCCAGTGCACTCAACGTTCAGCATCACGTAGTGAGCCTTGTGAACATTGTTGATTGCGTAGGCCAGTTGACGACGGCCCCAATCTTCCAGACGGTGGATTTTGCCGCCGTCTTCTTCGATCAGCTTGGTGTAACGCTCAACCATGCCGCCGACTTGCTCGCTTTGATCCGGGTGGACCAAAAAGATGATTTCGTAATGACGCATGAATGCTCCTTACGGGTTGTAGCCTGCCGCTCAAAAGCGGTCAGACAAGGAGTGAATGACACTTATGGACTTGCTTGCGATAGACACATGCGTGCCTGCCGTCACAGCAAGGGGCGCAATTGTAGAGAAGGGACAGAAGAGGTGCAAGGCAATTGGTGATTATTTGAACAACCACCAACAACCCCATACCTGTAGGAGCCGGCTTGCCGGCGATCCAGGCGACGCGGTCTTTCAAATGGACCGAGGCGCCTGGATCGCCAGCAAGCTGGCTCCTACAAGGGAGTGTCAGGACTTTTTGGCGGATCCGGCGGCTTTTACGCTGCGCTGGCGCTGCGCTTCGAACAGGCAGACGCCGGTCGCCACGGAAACGTTGAGACTGCTGACGCTGCCGGCCATCGGCAGATGCACCAGGTAGTCGCAAAGATCGCGGGTCAGGCGACGCATGCCGCTGCCTTCCGCGCCCATGATCAGGATGGTCGGCCCGGTCATGTCTTGCTGATACAGGCTCTGCTCGGCTTCGCCCGCCGTACCGACAACCCACAAGCCGCGCTGCTTGAGTTTTTCCAGGGTGCGCGCCAGGTTGGTTACGGCGACCAACGGAATCACTTCCGCCGCGCCACAGGCGACTTTTCGTACCGTTGGAGTCAGCGTGGCCGACTTGTCTTTCGGCACGATCACCGCCAGCGCACCGGCCGCATCGGCCGAACGCAGGCAAGCACCGAGGTTGTGCGGATCGGTCACGCCGTCGAGCACCAGCAACAGCGGTGCGCCATCGGTGCGATCGAGCAGCTCGTCGAGCATTGCCTCGCCCCAGACCTGGCTCGGACTCACGTCCGCCACCACGCCCTGGTGCACGCCTTCAACCCAGGCATCCAGCTCGCGACGTTCGGCATTGCCGACGGCCACGCGGTTTTCGGCCGCGAGCGCGATCAGCGTCTGAACCCGCGGATCACTGCGACCTTCCGCCAGCCAGATCTGCTTGACGCGTTTCGGGTGGTGACGCAGCAATGCTTCTACTGCATGCACGCCGTAGATTTTTTCCAACTGACTCATGACTTGGCCTTAGGTTTACGCGCCCCGCCGCTTTTGGCTGGGGCCGAGCCCGCTTTCGGCGGGCCTTTACGGTGTTTGCTTGGCTTGCTGCCGGGAGCCTTGTCAGGCGCCGACCGTCCGGTCTTTCCCCCAGACGCCGCTTTACCGCCGCTTTTCGCTTCAGACAGCAACGCCTGCTTCATTTCACGGCTTTTGCGCAGCTCAGCATTTTTCGCTGCCGCATCGCTTGGGCGATAGGCTTCGACCGCTTTTTCCTTGGCAGGACGACGACCGGTTTTCGCCGGCACCGGCTCTGCTGCAGTCTTGCCAGCAGGTGCAGCGGTTTCAGTCCCGCGCTTTTTGCGGCCGATCGGTGCGCTGATGGTTTTTTCAGCCATCTCGAAGTCGATCTTGCGCTCGTCGAGGTCGACGCGCATGACGCGCACTTCAACGGTGTCGCCAAGGCGGAAGCTGCGACCGGTGCGCTCACCGGCGAGGCGGTGATGCACAGGGTCGAAGTGGTAGTAATCGCCCGGCAGCGCGGTGACGTGCACCAGGCCTTCGACGTAGATATCGGTCAGCTCGACGAACAGGCCAAAACCGGTCACGGCGGTGATCACACCCGGGAACGACTCGCCCACGCGGTCTTTCATGAACTCGCACTTGAGCCAGTTCACCACGTCACGGGTCGCTTCGTCGGCACGGCGCTCGCTCATCGAGCACTGCTCGCCGAGCTGCTCCAGCGCGGCTTCGTCGTACGGATAGATGCGTGCCTTCGGAATGGTCATCGCGCCGGCACGGCGAACGTGCGGGGTGTCCATCTTCGAATGAATGACGCTGCGGATCGCCCGGTGCGTGAGCAAGTCCGGGTAGCGGCGGATCGGTGAAGTGAAGTGGGTATAGGCTTCGTAATTCAGGCCGAAGTGGCCCTGGTTATCAGCGCTGTACACCGCCTGACTCAGCGAACGCAGCATGACGGTCTGGATCAGGTGGAAATCCGGACGATCCTTGATGCTTGCCAGCAAGGCCTGGTAATCCTTCGGCGACGGGCCGTCCTTGCCTTTGTGCAGGGACAGGCCGAGCTCACCAAGGAAGGCGCGCAGTTTTTCCAGACGCTCCGGTGGAGGACCATCGTGGACGCGATACAGTGCTGGAATTTCATGCTTCTTGAGGAATTCGGCAGTGGCCACGTTGGCCGCCAGCATGCATTCCTCGATCAGCTTGTGCGCATCGTTGCGCACGGTCGGACGGATTTCGGCAATCTTGCGCTCGGAACCGAAGATGATCCGGGTTTCCTGCGTTTCGAAATCGATCGCACCACGCACATGACGGGCCGCCAGCAGCACCTTGTACAGCGAATACAGCTGCTTGAGGTGCGGCACAACGTCGGTGTATTCGCCACGAAGCTGACGCGCTTCGGTAACTTTCGGCGTCTCCAGCATGGTGCTGACCTTGTTATAGGTCAGACGGGCATGGGAGTGAATCACTGCTTCGTAGAAGCAGTAGTCGGTCATCTCGCCGGATTTGGAGATGGTCATCTCGCAGACCATGGCCAGACGATCGACATGTGGATTCAGCGAGCACAGGCCGTTGGACAGCTGCTCAGGCAGCATCGGCACTACGCGCTCCGGGAAGTAAACGGAGTTGCCGCGAACCTGGGATTCGTTGTCCAGCGCGGAACCGATTTTCACGTAGCTGGAAACGTCGGCAATCGCCACGTACAACTTCCAGCCACCGGAGAACAGGCGCAGCTTGCCCGGTTTGGCTTCGCAGTAGACCGCGTCATCGAAGTCGCGCGCATCTTCACCGTCGATGGTCACGAACGGCAGATGGCGCAGGTCGATGCGCTTCTCTTTGTCTTTTTCTTCAACTTCCGGCTTGAGCTTGGCGGCTTCTTTCAAGACCGCTTCAGGCCAGACGTGCGGAATATCGTAAGTGCGCAGGGCGACATCGATTTCCATGCCCGGCGCCATGTAGTTGCCCACGACTTCGACCACGTCGCCTTGCGGCTGGAAGCGTGGTGTCGGCCAGTGAGTGATCTTCACTTCGACGAACTGACCGACTTTGGCGTTGGCATTGCGGCCCGGCGTAACCAGCACTTCTTGCTGGATCTTCGGATTGTCCGCCACCACGAAGCCGATACCGCCCTCTTCGAAGTAACGGCCGACGATGGTTTCGTGAGCGCGGGACACCACTTCGACAATCATGCCTTCGCGGCGACCGCGACGGTCCAGACCGGAAACACGGGCCAGCGCACGGTCGCCATCGAACACCAGACGCATTTGCGCCGGGCTCATGAACAGGTCGTCACTGCCGTCGTCCGGGACCAGGAAGCCGAAGCCGTCACGGTGACCGCTGATGCGGCCCAGGATCAGGTCGAGCTTGTCCACCGGCGCATACGTGCCACGACGGGTATAGATGAGTTGAGCGTCGCGCTCCATGGCGCGCAGGCGGCGGCGCAGGGCTTCGATCTGGTCTTCTGTGATCAGACCAAACTCTTCGACCAGTTGCTCGCGGTTAGCAGGCGAACCCCGATCAGCAAGGTGCTGAAGGATCAGTTCGCGGCTAGGAATAGGGTTTTCATATTTTTCCGCTTCACGAGCGGCCTCGGGATCGAGGGACTGCCAATCGGCCATTAGAGAGTTTTCACCTTGTCTATATGCGGGTTAGTTTGGCATAGGCGTAATGAAACGGGAAATTTCAGGCTACGAGAGCCCATCTAAAGCCCTTTATCGACAGCGCAAAGCTGATTTAAATGCCGCTGGTAAAATTTTCCAGGTTTTTTTGATGCTGGGGGTTTACAGTTAAAAAGACGCTCCGTATAGTGCGCGCCATCGACGACGGAGACGTTGCCGATACTGCCCAGATGGTGAAATTGGTAGACACGCCAGCTTCAGGTGCTGGTGACCGCAAGGTCGTGGAAGTTCGAGTCTTCTTCTGGGCACCAATTCAGAGCTTGAGATTAGATCAATTTCAAGGCTCGCACAAAAACCCGCGAAAGCGGGTTTTTTGCATTCTACGGTTCTGATTTATTAAAACCAAATCAGGGGTTTACAGATCAAACTGCTCTCCGTATAGTGCGCCACATCAACAGCGGCAACGCTGAAGATTATGCCCAGATGGTGAAATTGGTAGACACGCCAGCTTCAGGTGCTGGTGACCTTACGGTCGTGGAAGTTCGAGTCTTCTTCTGGGCACCAATTCAAATTTCAGAGCTTGCTCTGGAATTTCACAAAAACCCGCGAAAGCGGGTTTTTGCGTTTCTGGCATTCTAAAAACCACACAACCCCTGTAGGAGCGAGCCCGCTCGCGATGAACTCACAGGCGCCCCGTTTAGCCAGACAACACGCGTCATCGTTCACGTCCATCGCGAGCAGGCTCGCTCCTACAGGAGTCAGGCACCCTCCGCAAGGCGCACATGAGAAACAATATCGTTTATCATTGTTTCAAGTTTTTGCAATGCGACAGTGAGGAACCCTGCGAATGACGTTTCGAAATACCCTGCGCCGCGGCCTGACCATCACCCTGCTCGGCCTGGCACTCGCTACCCCCCTCACCCAGGCTGCTGATCCAGTTTCCCTGACACTCTATAACGGTCAACACAAGGAAGTCGGCGACGCCGTCGCCAAAGCTTTCGAAGCCAAGACCGGCATCCACGTCAATGTGCGCAAAGGCAGCAGCAACCAGCTTGCCAGCCAGATCGTCGAAGAAGGCGATCGCTCCCCGGCCGACGTGATCTACACCGAAGAATCGCCACCACTGAACAAACTCGGCGAGCAAGGCCTGCTGGCACAAACCGACGCCGCCACCCTCGCCGTACTGCCAAAAGACTACGTCGCCGGTAATGGCACCTGGATCGGCATCACCGCACGAGTCCGCGTGGTTGCGTTCAATCCCAAACTGATCGATGAAAAAGACCTGCCCAAATCGGTGATGGAATTCTCCGACCCGAAATGGCAAGGCAAGGTTGGCTTCGTGCCCACCAGCGGCGCGTTCCAGGAACAGGCCGTGGCAATCATCAAAGTGCACGGCATGGATGCAGCCGAAGAATGGCTGACCGGCTTGCGCGCATTCGGCAAGACCTACAGCAACAACATGGTCGCTTTGAAAGCCGTGGAGAACGGCGAAGTCGCGACTGTGCTGGTGAACAACTACTACTGGTTCGCCCTGCAACGCGAAAAAGGCCAGCTCGATTCGAAACTGCATTACTTCACTGCCGGCGACGTCGGCGGGCTGATCACCGTTTCCAGTGCAGCCGTGCTGAAGTCCAGCAAACACCCAAAAGAAGCCCAGCAATTCCTCGCCTACATGGCCAGCGAAGAAGGTCAGCGCGTGATCACCCAGACCACCGCCGAATACCCGCTGCACAAGGGCATGGAATCGGACCGCGGCCTCAAGCCGTTCAGCGAGCTTGAAGCACCGAAAGTCACGCCAGCCGACCTCGGCAACGCCGAAGAAGCCCTGGACCTGGAACGCGACGTTGGCTTGAACTGATGAGCGCACCGCTATCTGCACCAGCCATGCGCGGAAGCTACGTGCCACGGCGCAAGCGGCCGTCGATCTGGCTGCTGCTGCCGGTTTTGCTGTTGGTACTGCTCAGCGTGTTGCCGCTGGTGTATGTCGGGCTCAAGACCTGGCAAGCCGGCTGGGCCCAGGCATTGCATTTGCTGTGGCGGCCCTACGTGTTTGGCTTGCTGCGCAACACCCTGGAGCTGATGGTCGGCGTAACGGTCGCCTGTGGCGTGATCGGTTTGTCGCTGGCCTGGCTGCTGGAACGCAGCAATCTGCCAGGCCGACGATTGTGGGGCGTGATCCTGTGCTTGCCGTTTGCGGTGCCGGCGTTTGTCAGCAGCTTTACCTGGGTCTCGCTGAGCGCGCACTTCGAGGGTTTGGGCGGGGCGATTCTGGTGATGACCCTGTCCAAGTACCCGCTGATTTTTCTGCCGGTGGCGGCGACCCTGCGCAATCTCGATCCTTCGCTTGAAGAGTCCGCACGCACGCTCGGGCAGAATCGCTGGGGCGTGTTTTTCAGGATCACCCTACCACTGCTGTGGCCGTCGCTGCTCGCCGGTTCGCTGCTGATCGCGCTGCACATGCTCGTTGAGTTCGGCGCGCTGTCGATTATTGGCTTGCAGACGTTCACCACGGCGATCTATCAGCAATTCGAACTGGAATTCAGCAATGCCAATGCGGCGATGCTTTCCGCTGTGTTGCTCGCGCTGTGCCTGATGCTGTTGTGGCTTGAGCTGCGAGCCCGTGGCAAGGGTCGGCACGTGCGCACCGGCCAGGGCGCGGCGCGGCAGGCGGAACAGGTGCAACTGGGACCCTGGGCGGCTGTTGGGCAGATTTACTGTCTGGCACTGGCGATCATCGGCAGCGGCATTCCACTGGGGATGCTGGTGTACTGGCTGGCGGTAGGTTCGTCGGCAGCGTTTCCGGTGGCGGCGATCAGCGAGGCGCTGCTGTCGTCCCTTGCGCTTTCGCTGGGTGGCGCCGCGCTGTGCCTGGTGCTGGCGGTGCCGGTGGGCTTGTTGGTGGTGCGCTACAAAGGCCAATTGGCGATCTGGGCCGAGCGCTTGCCGTACCTGTTGCATGCGCTGCCGGGACTGGTGATTGCGCTGACGCTGGTGTATTTCGCCCTGCACTATGTGCCGGCGCTGTACCAGACATCTGCGTTGCTGCTGATCGCTTATGCGCTGCTGTTTCTACCCTTGGCGCAGGCACCGATTCGCACGGCACTGAACAAAGCTGCTCCACAGCTGGAAGAAGCGGCTCGCACGCTGGGCGCCTCGTCGTTCAGCGCGTTTTGTCGGGTGACGCTGCCGATTATTTTCCCGGCGCTGGGCGCGGCGTTTGCGCTGGTGTTTCTGGATGCGATGAAGGAGCTGACAGCGACGCTGCTACTGAGTCCGACCGGGCTCAATACGCTGGCGACAGAGGTTTGGGCGCATACCGCGAATGTGGAGTTTGCGGCGGCGGCGCCTTATGCGGCGTTGTTGATATTGGTGTCGGGATTGCCCGTGTACCTGCTAACAACCCGGATGTATTTGAGTCGTTGAGACCCCTTCGCGAGCAAGCCCGCTCCCACATTAGACCGCGACTCTCCAGATGGAATGCGTTCGAATGTGGGAGCGGGCTTGCTCGCGAAGAGGCCCGTTCAAACAATCCATCAGGCCCTGAACTGCCCCAGGCTCGCCTTGAGCTGCGCCGCGAGGCCATCCAGCACTTTGCCGCTAGCCGTGGTTTCCACCACCGCCTGAGCCGCCTTCTCAGCCTGTGCATGAATGGTTTCAACCCGGCCCCGCACCGCTTGCGCACCTTGCGCCTGATGAGCCGCTGCTTGCGTCGCCAGACCAATCGCCGCATGCACCTGCTTGACCGACACCTGCACCGATTGCTGCAACTGCGCACTGTCACGCAACACCAGCAAACCCTCGCTGGCCTGACGCCCGGCCTGGCCGATCACTTCCACCGCCTCACGCGCACCTTGCTGCAACGCCACGATGTGCGCCTGAATGTCGCCCGTGGAGCTCTGGGTCTTGCTCGCCAGTGCCCGCACTTCGTCCGCCACTACGGCAAAGCCGCGACCGGTCTCACCGGCACGCGCCGCTTCAATGGCAGCGTTCAGCGCCAGCAGGTTGGTTTGCTCGGCGATCCCGTGAATCACGGTCAGCACCACTTCAATCTGCTCACTTTGCTGCGCCAGTCGCTCGATGACTTTCGCGCCGGTATCGACTTGCCCAGCCAACGCCTCGATCAGGCTGCCGACTTTCGCCGAGGTCCGGGTGTTTTCATCGGTGGCCGAACGGATATCCACCACTTGCTTCAAGGCTGCCTGCATGGCATGGCTTTCGGATTGCGCTTCATCAGCCATTTGCGACAAGGCGCGCAAACTTTCGGCCACTTCGTCACGCTGCATGCCCGCCGCCGCATCGGCACCGGCGTTACGCAGGGTCATGGCGCCGATTTCCACGCCGGTACGCTGGGCCACATCGCCCGCTTCGCGCACGATCGGCTGCAACTTATCCACAAAGCGATTGACCGCCGAGGCCATATCGCCGATTTCGTCCTTGCTGTTGATCTGCACGCGCTTGGTCAAGTCGCCCTCGCCCGCCGCCAGGTCGTCCATCGCGGCAATCAGCAGCTTCAAGCGATTGACTACGCGCCGACCCAAAACGACCGCCAGCAACAGCAGCACACCGCAACCGACCAGTGCCAGGCCCATACCGATGCGCCAGCGCAAGGTCGCCGCGGCTTCCTGCACGGTGCTGGTGGTGTTGGCTTTCATTTCCGAGGCGGTGGACTGAGCAGACGTCAGACGCGCCCGCATCGCCGTGGCGCTATCAGCCGCCGCGCCCTTGAGACTGTCGCCGACCAGTTGATCACTGCTGGAGATCAGTGCCGAGAAACGCTTGTCCAGCGCCACCAGATCGGTTTCCACCGAGGCAGTGGAGACGCCCATCAAGACTTTGCCGATTTCCACGCCATTAGGGTTGATCGAGGCTTCGACGTAGTAGACCGATGGATCGTTTTTCGCCGCATCCAGCACTTTATCCAGCGCACGCTCGCCCTGGCCTTTCTCCAGAAGGGCCTTGTTGATCGGGTTTTCGCGGTTGAGGTAGCGCGTCAGGTGCTGCCCCGTTGCGTCGTCATAGATCACGAACAACACGTTGGGATTGCGCTGGGCCCGGCGGGCGAATTCGGACAGGGTGGGAACGTCGCTGTCCCACATGGCGCGGGGCGCGACGGAAGCAAGAAGCTGCGCCATATCATTGGCGGAGTCCTTCAGGTCCTTTTCCAGGGTCGCACGCAGCTGCACCTGCTCGTCCTTCAGCCGCGAAGACAAACCGGCCGTGAGGCGCTGACGCGTGCTGGTGGAGAGGTTGTCGAGGCTCGACGTGACTTCACGTCCCGCCTGCTCCAACTCGCCGGAAAGTTTTTGACTGTCGGCACCCAAGCGCACACCCAAATCAGCTTCCAGTGCAGTCACTGTGCTCCGCGTCAGAGCAACAGCCACCAGCACCTGCACCAAAAGGGCGATACCAAGGGTAACGAACACAGGCCGCAATAGACGGCTTTGTAACAATGAGAGAACCGCCGACACTTGATATCCCTCTGCATTGACGCCATTAAATTGATGGCACGCCAGAAGACGCGCACTTAATGAAGATCACAGCAAAGGTCATGCCGTCCAACAGGCATAAACGACAAAGGGCCCGATTAAGGGCCCTTTGTTTTTTACATCAACGACTTATTAAGCGAACGGGTGACGCAGAACGATGGTTTCGTTGCGGTCCGGGCCCGTCGAAATAATGTCGATCGGTGCACCGATCAGCTCTTCGACGCGTTTGATGTAGGCGCGCGCGTTAGCTGGCAGCTCTTCCAGGGCTTTGGCACCCACGGTCGACTCGGTCCAGCCCGGCACTTCTTCGTACACAGGCTGCAGACCTACGTAGCTGTCAGCGTCAGTCGGGGCAACAGCGTTACCTTCGGCATCTTTGTAGCCGACGCAGATGTTGATGGTTTCCAGACCGTCGAGTACGTCCAGCTTGGTCAGGCAGATGCCCGAGATGCTGTTCACATCGATAGCGCGACGCAGGATAACAGCGTCAAACCAGCCACAACGACGAGCACGGCCAGTAGTCGCACCGAACTCGTGACCTTGTTTGGCCAGGTGCGCACCGACTTCGTCGAACAGTTCAGTCGGGAACGGACCCGAACCTACACGCGTGGTGTAAGCCTTGGTGATGCCCAGGATGTAGTCCAGGAACATCGGGCCAACACCCGAGCCGGTAGCAACGCCGCCAGCGGTGGTGTTAGAGCTGGTCACGTACGGGTAGGTGCCGTGGTCGATGTCCAGCAACGAACCTTGGGCGCCTTCAAACATGATGTCTTTGCCGGCGCGACGCAGGTCGTGCAGCTCGGCCGTCACGTCCAGCATCAGCGGCTTGAGCAGCTCAGCGTATTCTTTGCATTCGGCCAGAGTCTTTTCGAACTCGATGGCCGGCTCTTTGTAGTAACCCACCAGCATGAAGTTGTGGTAATCCACCAGTTCACGCAGCTTGTCTTCAAAGCGCGGCATGTTGAGCAGGTCGCCAACACGCAGACCACGACGCGCAACCTTGTCTTCGTAGGCCGGGCCGATGCCGCGACCGGTCGTACCGATCTTCAGCTCGCCACGGGCCTTTTCACGGGCCTGGTCCAGCGCAACGTGGAAGGACAGGATCAGCGGGCAGGACGGGCTGATACGCAGACGCTCGCGCACCGGTACGCCTTTCTCTTCCAGCTTGATGATTTCCCGCAGCAGAGCGTCGGGTGCAACCACCACGCCGTTACCGATCAGGCACTGCACGCCTTCGCGCAGCACGCCCGACGGGATCAGGTGCAAGACGGTTTTTTCGCCATCGATCACCAAGGTATGACCAGCGTTGTGGCCACCCTGGTAGCGCACTACGGCGGCAGCATGTTCGGTCAGCAGATCAACGATCTTGCCTTTGCCCTCATCACCCCATTGGGTGCCCAGGACTACGACATTCTTACCCATAACACTTGTCCTCATTCGCGCAAACTTGGTGCCGGCCAAGGGCCGGCAGGAAAACTCAAGAAGCCAGTGGCGATACTTGCCAAAGCCCGTTCTGCTGAATCAATTGCCGGTCGCAGTCCGCTTCACGGGCGGCGGCCAAAGGTTGCCCAGGCAATGCCTGAACGACACGCTGACCCTCACTGCGCAACTGGCAAACCTGCTGCCAGAGTGCTGCATCCGTACTGTCAGGCATCCAGATACCGCCAGACGGTAGCTCGATTTCAGCACGCCCCAGGGTCACCAGGGTTTTCAAATCGGTAGAGAAACCGGTTGCCGGACGAGCGCGACCGAAGTCAGCGCCGATGTCGTCGTAACGACCGCCCTGAGCGATGGACTGACCAACGCCCGGCACGAACACCGCGAACACCACACCAGTGTGGTAGTGATAGCCGCGCAACTCGCCCAGATCGAAATACAGCGGCAGTTCCGGGAAACGCACGGACAAACGCTCGGCAATCGCCAGCAAATCGTCCAGTGCCGCCAAAACCGGCGCCGGTGCATTCGCCAGACGCTCGCGAGCAGCGCTCAACACTTCACGGCCGCCACACAGATCGACCAACGCACGCAGCATGCCCGACAGATCGGCAGGCAAGCCTTCGGTCAAGGTAATGACCTCGTCGATGGCCTTGCGTTGCAACGCATCGAACAACTGTTGTTCAACTTCACCGGACAAACCGGCCGCGCGGGCCAGGCCACGGTAGATGCCGACATGACCGAGGTCCATGTGCACTTCCGGCACGTCGGCCAGTTGCAGCATGGCCAGCATCAGGCTGATGACTTCCACATCGCTGCTCGGGCTGGCATCGCCGTACAACTCGGCGCCCAGTTGAATCGGGCTGCGCGAGGACGACAAGGCGCGTGGCTGAGCGTGCAGCACGCTGCCGGCATAGCACAGACGGCTCGGACCTTCGCGACGCAGGGTATGCGCATCGATGCGCGCCACTTGCGGCGTGATGTCGGCACGGAAACCCATCTGCCGGCCCGATTGCGGGTCGATGACCTTGAAGGTACGCAGATCGAGGTCCTGGCCCGCGCCGGTCAGCAAGGATTCCAGGTACTCGATATGGGGAGTCACGACAAACTCGTAACCCCAGCTCTGGAACAGATCCAACACCTGACGACGCGCGACTTCAATGCGCGCCGCTTCCGGTGGCAGTACTTCTTCGATGCCATCTGGCAGCAGCCAGCGGTCTACCGTTGCCATTACGCCATTCCCCTATGGTCCGGGCGGCAAGCCTATGGGCGAGCCTTGAGTGAAGCAGAAAATGATCGGCTTTGTTTACAAGCCACCCATAAACAACGCGGCGAAAAGCCTGAAAATAAGCTTCGCCAATCACTTTCCTCGAAAAACCTGTCGAGTCATTCAACTCGGACGCCTGCATAAACAACAGCAATCAAACGTGCAGACGCAAAAAAGCCGGGAATTTCCCGGCTGCCGCATCATACACACGTTTTCCCAAAGGATCACCCCGCCCGAGGCTTTAGCCGCCAGGCGGGGGATGATTCAGGTCAACGTAGTATCAAGGCTTGGCTTTTTCCAGGTAACGGAAGAAGTCGCTGCTTGGGTCGAGGACCATGACGTCGGATTTGTTCGCGAAGCTTTCACGGTAGGCACGCAGGCTACGGTAGAAACCGTAGAACTCCTGATCCTGGCCGTAGGCCTTGGAGTAGATCGCAGCGGCCTGGGCATCACCATCACCGCGAACCTCTTCGGACTCACGATAGGCTTCAGCCAGCAGCACGCGGCGTTGACGATCGGCGTCGGCACGAATGCCTTCTGCCAGCTCGTTACCCTTGGCGCGGTGCTCGCGAGCTTCACGCTCACGCTCGGAGCTCATACGCTCGAACACGCTGCGGTTTACTTCTTTCGGCAGATCGATGGCCTTGACCCGAACATCGACCACTTCGATGCCCAGCTCTTTTTCCGCCATCTTGTTCAGCGAAGCGGTGATATCGGTCATCAGCGCATCGCGCTCACCCGACACCACTTCGTGCAGCGTGCGTTTACCAAACTGGTCACGCAGGCCCGATTCCAGACGACGGGAAAGACGCTCGTCAGCAATCTGCTTGAGGCCGGAAGTCGCGGTGTAGTAACGCTCAGCGTCCTTCACGCGCCACTTGGCGTAGGCATCGACCATGACTGCTTTCTTTTCCAGCGTCAGGAAGCGTTGTGTCGGTGCATCCAGCGTCATCAGGCGCGAGTCGAACTTGCGCACCTGGTTAACGTAAGGCACTTTCACATGCAGGCCCGGCTGAACATCGGTCTGAACCACGCGACCGAACTGCAGCAACACCGCACGCTCGGTCTGAGCCACGATGTAGAAGCAGTTCCAGGCTGCGATCGCCACGACGACGCCGACAATAAGGGCGATCAGCGATTTATTGCTCATCAGCGACTCTCCCTGGTACGTGCAGGCTGTTGCTGCAGATCAGCTGCCGCACGTGCATTCGCTTCATTGCTGGTGGCTGCCGCACCGGTCACCGAAGTGCTGGTGTTGCGACCACTTTCGACCATCTTGTCCAGCGGCAAGTACAGCAGATTGCTCTGGCCATTCTTGTTGCCGGTCACGAGAACCTTGCTGGTGCTGCTGAAGACTTCCTGCATGGTGTCCAGGTACAGACGCTGGCGGGTGACTTCAGGTGCCTTGCGGTACTCGGCGACCAGTTTGGTGAAGCGATCGGCCTCACCCTTGGCGCGCGAGACAGTTTCGTCACGGTAACCGTTGGCATCTTCGATGATGCGCTGGGCCTGACCACGGGCTTCCGGCACGACGCCGTTGGCATAGGTTTCAGCCTGGTTGCGCGAACGCTGCTCGTCTTCACGGGCGCGGATCACGTCATCGAAGGCTTCCTGCACTTCACGCGGTGCCGCTGCGCTCTGTACGTTGACCTGGGTGACGGTGATGCCGGTGCGATAGGTGTCCATGAAGCGTTGCAGACGCTCCTTGATCTCGCTGGCCATCAATTCACGACCTTCGGTCAGCACCTGGTCCATCGCGGTGGAACCCACCACATGGCGCAAGGCACTTTCGGTCGCGTGCTGCAGGCTGATTTCCGGCTGATCGACGCTCAGCACGAAGTCCTGCAGGTTGCTGATCTTGTACTGCACGGTCAGCGGTACTTCGACGATGTTTTCGTCTTCAGTCAGCATTTGCCCCTGCTTGGTGTACGCACGCTCACGCGTGACGTTTTCCAGGTACTTGCGATCGATCGGCGGGAAATAGATGTTCAGACCCGGGCCGACGGTTTCGTAGTACTTGCCGAAGCGCAGCACCACGGCTTGCTCCTGCTCGTCGACTACATAGACCGCGCTGTACAGCCAAACGGCCGCCAACACGACCAGGCCGATGCCGAGCAGGCCGCCAAAGCCGCCACTCTTGCCCGGACCACCGCCGTCATCACCGCGTTTCTTACCACCACCGAACAACCCATTCAGGCTTTCCTGCAGCTTTCGGAAGGCCTCGTCGAGATCCGGTGGTCCCTTGCGGTCGCCGTTATTGCGACGCTTGCCACCCCAAGGATCCTGATTATTCGAGTTGCCACCCGGCTCATTCCAAGCCATAGCGCTCTCCATCTGATAAAGCAAAGACGCACCCACGGCGCGCCGACCAATGCTACAGAATGCCTGTCACCGCGGCACAACCGCTTTCTCAGGCTTTTATTGCAAAGTGTGTTGTTCGATGAACTCTGTCGGCACAACGCCTTCACGGCTGACCAGCCGATTGAGCTCCGAGCGTGGCAATCGAACGGCCAGCAAGCTGACACCTTCTTCGTCGTGTTCTTCTTTCTGTACCGCCCCGAGTTCGAAGAACTGCGCACGCAGTCGAGCGAATCGTTGCGGCAAGCGCAAGGTACCGATAAACATCTCACTGCCCAGCAACTCGGCAATGGCTTGTTCGAGCAATTCCAGACCACTGCCATCACGCGCCGACAACCAGACCCGTTGAGGCTTGCCGCTTTCGTCGCGCTGAATCTGTGGCTCAACGCCTTCAAGCAAATCGAGTTTGTTATAGACCTCGAGGATCGGCAAGTCCTGGGCACCAATCTCGCCCAGCACCACCATCACCTGCTCGATCTGCAACATGCGATCCGGTTCGGCCGCATCGATCACGTGCAACAGCAGGTCGGAGTTGCTCGACTCTTCGAGCGTAGACCGAAATGCCTCGACCAGCTTGTGGGGCAAGTGACGAATGAAACCCACGGTGTCGGCCAGGACAATCGGCCCCAGGTCGGCCAGCTCCAGACGGCGCAAGGTCGGGTCCAGCGTGGCAAACAACTGGTCAGCCGCGTACACGTCGGATTTCGTCACGTTATTGAAGAGCGTGGATTTGCCGGCGTTGGTATACCCCACCAAAGACACGGTAGGGATATCCGCACGCGTACGGCCACGTCGCGACTGTTCGCGCTGGCTGCGCACTTTTTCCAGTCGGCCCTTGATCTGTCGCAGGCGAACCCGCAGCAAGCGACGGTCGGTCTCCAGCTGGGTTTCACCCGGGCCACGCATGCCGATACCGCCACCTTGACGCTCAAGGTGAGTCCAGCCACGAACCAGCCGGGTGCTCATGTGGTCAAGCTGGGCCAGTTCTACCTGGAGCTTGCCTTCATGGGTACGGGCGCGCTGGGCGAAAATATCGAGAATCAGACCGGTGCGGTCGATCACGCGACACTCGAAAACACGTTCGAGGTTACGTTCCTGACTGGGCGTAAGCGTGTGATTGAAGATCACCAGATCGGCTTCTTCGGCATGGACCAGGTCGCGCAGTTCCTCGACCTTGCCGCTACCGATCAGGAATTTGGCGGTTGGCCGATGACGCGGCACGTTAAAAAACGCAACGGTCTCGGCGCCGGCCGAATTAGCCAATTCCTGAAACTCCTGCGGATCTTCGCGCGCCTCAGGGTCCTGTCCATCCAAGTGAACGAGGATTACTCGCTCACCACCACCGTGGCGCTCAAAGAACAAAGGAGACTCCTATCAGGCGTTACCTGGCTCAGCGTCGCCTGCTTCGGATTCGGTTGCGCTAGGCAGACGAATTGGACGAACCGGCACCACTGTAGAGATAGCGTGTTTGTAAACCATCTGGCTGACGGTGTTCTTCAGCAGGATAACGAACTGGTCGAAAGACTCGATCGTGCCTTGCAGTTTGATCCCGTTGACCAGGTAGATGGACACCCCAACTTTCTCTTTACGTAAAGTATTCAAGTAAGGGTCTTGTAGCGAATGCCCTTTTGACATGTGCCGCACTCCTTTAAGGATTCAATATAAAAAATAGGTAAACAGATGGCTTGTGGCCGTCACACCCCCAAGGATAGACGGCAATTGCAAGGACTCAGCTCAATATGGAGATGGTCCCCAGGTATTTCAAGGCGCGCGGCAGATTGTCGCAATCCAGGCTGTCCAACCAGTGTAAATCAGCCCAACTGCGCAGCCAGGTGAACTGACGTTTTGCCAATTGGCGCGTGGCAATGATTCCACGCTCCTGCATCTCGGCTTGCGTCAGCTTGCCATCCAGGTAGTCCCAGACTTGTCGGTAGCCTACTGCACGTATAGACGGCAACCCGGAATGCAGGTCACTTCGCTTACGCAGGGCTACGACCTCGTCGATGAATCCCTGTTCCAACATTAAAGTGAATCTTTGTTTAATTCGCTCGTGCAGTACCTGACGATTTGCCGGAGCAATGGCCAAGTTCGCGACAGTATAGGGCAATTGTTGCAGTCCCGAAGCGGCTGCTTCAGTACTTTGCGCAGATTGTCTCAGTCTAAGCTCGGTCATGCTCTGACCGCTGACACGATAAACTTCCAGCGCTCGACTGAGTCGCTGCGGATCGTTCGGGTGAATACGCGCTGCCGATTCCGGGTCGATGATCGCCAATTGGTCATGCAGGGCTTGCCAGCCAAGGCGTGCAGCTTCTTCTTCGATCTGTGCGCGCACTTCAGGATCGGCCGCCGGCATGTCTGCCAGGCCTTCGACCAAAGCCTTGTAATAGAGCATTGTGCCGCCCACCAGCAGCGGAATTTTGCCCCGCGCGGTGATGTCGGCCATCGCTTCGAGGGCGTCACGGCGGAAATCCGCGGCGGAATAGCTCTCTGCCGGGTCGAGAATATCGATCAGACGATGGGGAAATTCGGCCAGAATCTCTTTCGAGGGCTTGGCGGTGCCGATGTCCATGCCGCGATAGACCAGCGCCGAATCGACGCTGATCAGCTCGCAAGGCAGGACTTTGGTCAGCTCGATGGCCAGGTCGGTCTTGCCCGCTGCGGTCGGGCCCATCAGGAAAATCGCAGGAGGGAGCTGGCTCATCAACGACCGCGCAGGAACAGTTTGTCCAGATCGTCCAGGCCCAATTGGGTCCAGGTCGGTCGGCCATGGTTGCATTGACCGCTGCG
The DNA here is from genome assembly GCF_000282415.1 of Pseudomonas sp. GM60. Classification (NCBI taxonomy): domain Bacteria; kingdom Pseudomonadati; phylum Pseudomonadota; class Gammaproteobacteria; order Pseudomonadales; family Pseudomonadaceae; genus Pseudomonas; species Pseudomonas sp. GM60. The sequence continues at coordinate 19,848 of NZ_AKJI01000168.1, read as the reverse complement.
CTCGGTGTTTTCCATGTCGCGCAGCAGACCGTTCATTTCCGGCAGGGCCAGACGCCGATTCGCCCGGATCGCGCCGTGGCAAGCCATGGTGCCAAGCAATTCGTTCAGGTGCGCCTGAATCCGGTCGCTGGTGCCATATTCCATCAGATCCGCCAGCACGTCGCTAACCAATCGATTGGCCTCCGCCTGCTTGAGCAAGGCCGGAATCTGTCGAATAGCCAGTGTTTCCGGGCCGAGACGCTGCAACTCAAAGCCCAGACGCTGGAACCACGCGACGTTTTCTTCGGCGCAATCGCCTTCGCGCTCGCTCACGGCCAAAGATTCCGGAACCAACAGCGGCTGACCGCTCAGGCCTTCGCTGGCCATGGCGACTTTCAGGCGTTCGTACATGATCCGCTCATGAGCGGCGTGCATGTCCACCAATACCAGGCCTTGGGCGTTTTCCGAAAGGATGTAGATGCCCTTGAGTTGCGCCAATGCGTAACCCAACGGTGGAATATCGTCCTGACCGGCCGGCAGCGCGACAGCATTGGCTTCCGGCAGCGGCGCAAAAAACTCACGGTAAGCCGCCTGGGCTTCAGCCGCAGGCACGCCGGACTGAGGACGCGGCGTGTATTGATACTGATAACCGGCACCAGCGCCCGAGCCCGCCGGCGTGTTGAACGACGGTTGCGCCTGGGGCTGCTCCAGCAGCGCATTGGCCGCCAGGCGCATTTCGCCTTGCGGACCGAATTCACCGGCCTCGAGGCCGCTCGGACGAACGATGGCAGTCGCCACCGGTGCCGCCAGATGATCATCCGGTCGCACATCGCCCAAGGCACGGTGCAAGGTGCCGTAGAGGAAATCGTGAACCATGCGCCCGTCACGGAAGCGCACTTCGTGTTTGGTCGGGTGCACGTTGACGTCGACACCGGCCGGATCGACTTCGAAAAACAGCACGAAAGTCGGATGCCGACCATTGAACAGCACGTCGCGATAGGCCTGGCGCACCGCGTGGGCCACCAGTTTGTCGCGAACGGCGCGGCCGTTGACGAAGAAATACTGCAAGTCCGCCTGGCTGCGGTTGAAGGTCGGCAAGCCCACCCAACCCCACAAATGCAGGCCGTTGCGCTCGATTTCGATCGGCAGCGCCTGTTCCAGGAACCCCGAGCCGCAGATCGCCGCCACACGCCGGGCGCGGGCCGCGTCGTCATGGGCTTCATGCAGGCTGAGGATGGTTTTGCCGTTGTGGCGCAAATGGAACGCCACGTCGAAGCGCGCCAGGGCCAGGCGTTTGATCACTTCTTGTAGGTGATCGAATTCGGTTTTTTCGGTTTTGAGAAACTTGCGTCGCGCCGGGGTGTTGAAGAACAGATCCCGCACTTCCACGGAGGTGCCCACCGGATGAGCGGCAGGCTGCACGCGGGGCGCCATGTCCCGTCCTTCGGTTTCGACCTGCCAGGCCTGATCGGCATCACGGGTGCGGGAGGTCAGGGTCAAGCGCGCCACGGAGCTGATCGAGGCGAGTGCCTCACCACGGAACCCGAGGCTCATCACCTGCTCAAGGTCTTCCAGGTTGCGGATCTTGCTGGTGGCGTGACGGGCCAGGGCCAGCGGCAGGTCATCGGCAGAAATGCCGCTGCCATCGTCGCGCACCCGCAGCAGCTTGACGCCGCCCTGCTCGACATCGACGTCAATGCGTTTGGCGCCGGAATCGAGGCTGTTTTCCAGCAATTCCTTGATCACCGAAGCCGGGCGCTCGACCACCTCGCCGGCGGCAATCTGGTTGGCCAGTCGTGGGCTGAGCAGCTCGATGCGAGCGCTGTTGATCACGGCCTGATTCATTCTTTGGATGCCAGTTCGGTGCCGGGAATGGTCAGGGTCTGACCGATTTTCAGCTCGTCGGTTTTCAGGTTGTTGGCGCTGCGCAAGGTGGCCGGGGACACCTGATAACGCACAGCGATCATCGCCAGGGTTTCACCCGGGTTCACCCGGTGATCACGCGGCCCCTGGGCGATTTTCCCGGAATCGCGCAGCCAGGCGATGTACGTGCCCGGTGGCGGATTCTGCTGGAAGAACTGGCGTACGCCGCTGCTGATCGAGCGAGCCAGCGCTTGCTGGTGGCTGGACGCCGCGAGTTTCGAGGCTTCGTTGGCGTTGGAGATGAACCCGGTTTCCACCAGGATCGACGGGATGTCCGGCGACTTCAACACCATGAACCCGGCTTGTTCCACGCGCTGTTTATGCAGAGGTGTAACACGACCGATATTGCTCAGAACCTTCTGGCCGACGTTCAGGCTGGACGTCAGCGAGGCGGTCATCGACAAGTCGAGCAGCACGCCTGCGAGCATGCGGTCCTTGTCGTCGAGGCTGACGTTGCCGGCACCACCGATCAAGTCGGAGCGGTTTTCACTGTCGGCCAGCCAACGGGCGGTTTCCGACGTGGCGCCGCGATCAGACAGGGCGAACACCGAGGCACCGAACGCAGCAGCCGAAGGCGCGGCATCGGCGTGGATCGAAACGAACAGGTCGGCGCCTTTCTTGCGGGCGATTTCGGTACGGCCACGCAACGGAATGAAGTAGTCGCCGGTACGGGTCAGTTCGGCGCGGAAGCCTTTCATGCCGTTGACCTGGCGCTGCAATTCGCGAGCGATCGCCAGCACTACGTCTTTTTCACGCTGACCGCGAGAGCCCGAGGCGCCCGGGTCTTCGCCGCCGTGACCTGCGTCGATCACGACAATGATGTCGCGCTTGCCGGCCGGTGCGGGCGGCAGCTTGACCGGGGGATCGACCGGGGTGACCGGTACCGGCGCGACGGTCGCGACGTTGGTCGGCGCAGGAATCGGCGCGGCGTCGGCGGCGTTATCGAACAGATCGACCACCAGGCGGTTGCCGTACTGGGCGTTCGGCGCCAGGGTGAAGCTCTTCGGCGTGACGGCTTTTTTCAGGTCGATGACCACCCGCAGGTCGGTCGGCGTGCGTTGGGCCGAGCGCATGGCGGTGATCGGGGTGTTGGCGGTGGACACGTTCAGCGGCGCACCGAGGGTCGCGCCATTGATGTCGATCACCAGTCGGTCCGGGGCTGTCAGGGTAAAAACGCTGTGTTGCACCGGCCCGGTCAGGTCGAACACCAACCGTGTGTTGTCCGGCGCCCGCCACAGACGGACGCTGTTGACCTTCGTTTCGGCCACAGCGTCGACGGTCACCGCCAAAAACAACATCCCTACGGCAGCTACCATCGCGCGAAAGCGCATACCTGACCCCATCATTTAATTGATTTCCAATGCCAAAGCGGCACACCACGACTCGCCACGCGAGCCCTGGGACAAAATTTTCAGCGAACGCCCGCTGTCTTGCGGGCTAATGGTAATGGTCAGGTCGGGCTTTGGCAAAAAGCCTGCACCTTTATCGGGCCACTCGATCAGGCACAAGGCATCGTCTTCGAAATAGTCGCGGATGCCGAGGTACTCCAGTTCTTCAGGGTCGACCAAACGATAGAGATCGAAATGGAAGGCGCGGATGTCGCCAATCTCGTAGGGCTCGACCAGGGTGAACGTCGGACTTTTTACCGCGCCCTCATGCCCCAGCCCCCGGATGATGCCGCGGGACAACGTGGTTTTCCCCGCCCCCAGATCCCCTTCCAGAAAAATCAGACCGTGCCCTTCGGTGGTTTTCGCGATGCGGGCGCCAAACGCGGTCATCGCTTCTTCATCAGCCAGGTACAGGGTTACTTCAGACACGGTGCTTGCTCCTCCAACAACTGACGAATGGCTGGAATCAGATCACTGGCCGCCAGCCCACGGCCCGATTTACCTTGTTGCGCGCCGGCATTGGCGTGCAGCCAGACGGCGAAGCAGGCCGCATCGAACGCGTCCATGCCCTGGGCCAGCAACGCGCCGACCAGACCGGCCAGCACATCGCCCAGACCGGCAGCGGCCATGGCCGGATGGCCCTGATGACACACCGCCAGACGCCCGTCGGGACTGGCGATAAGACTGCCGGCGCCTTTCAGAATCACTACAGCTGTATATTTTTTGCTCAATGCGTGAGCAGCGGACGGACGGTCGGCCTGAACCTCAGCGGTACTGATCCCGAGCAACCGTGCCGCCTCCCCCGGATGCGGCGTGATCACGCAGTCTTTGGGCAGGCTCACGAGTTCGTCAGCCAGCATATTCAACGCATCGGCGTCCCAGACTTGTGGAAGCGGCGCATTGGCCGCCGCCGACAGCAGACTGCGCCCCCACGAAGCCTGCCCCAAGCCCGGACCGACCACCAGCACGGAAACCTTTTGCAGCAAACCCATCAGCTGATTCGCCGACGAAGTGCCCAGCACCATCGCCTCGGGAATTCTGGCCAGTGCGGCTGGCACGTGCTCGCCGCGAGTGGCCACCGACACCATGCCGGCGCCACTGCGCAGCGCACTTTGTGCACTCAGCAAAATGGCACCGCCGAAACCGCGATCACCGCCAATCAGCAAGACATGGCCGAATTTGCCTTTATGGGCGGTCGGCGCACGCCCCGCCAGACGCGGCAAGTTACCGGCCGTCAGACGATGAGCACTGATGGCGATCCCGCTCAAAGACTCAGGCGAAGCTTGCAGATCATTAAAGACCCACTCGCCCACCACGTCCGCCGCCTCGCCCGTGAACAGGCCCAGTTTCAAACCAATGAAGGTCACGGTCAGGTCCGCCCGGACAGCCGCGCCGAGCACGCTTCCTGTATCCGCACAAAGGCCCGAGGGAATATCCACCGCCGCAACCCCCAGGCCGCTGGCATTGATCGCCGCGATGACACTGGCGTAAGGCTCTCGCACCTCGCCCGTCAGACCGGTGCCGAGCAAGGCGTCCAATACAACGCCACGCAACTCCGACTGCGCACCCCAGGCTTGAACGGCGACGCCTTCGGACAGGGCCTCGGCGTGGGCCAACGCCGCATCGCCCTGCAAACGCTGGGGATCACCGACCGCCAGCACGCGCACATGCCAACCGGCACGCTTGGCCAACACCGCGACCAGATAACCGTCACCGGCGTTGTTGCCGTGACCGGCGGCCACCGTCAGTTCGTTGGCCGTCGGCCAGTGCCGGACCAACGCACGCCAGGTCGCCCGCGCCGCCCGCTGCATCAATTCGAAGCCCGGCGTACCGGCCGCAATCAGGCTCGCATCGAGCGCTCGCACTTGCGCGGCGCTGTACAGCACGTCGGGTAAATCATCTTTAGTGTGCGGCATGCGTCTTCGGGCTCCGATGTCTGGCAGAATTATACGCACCTCAGCTCCGGTTTCTCTCGCCTCATGCCCGCTATTACCACAGACCTGCCCGCCCTCGCCCAATCCATCAAGGACTGGGGCCGCGAGCTGGGCTTTCAGCAAGTCGGCATCAGCGGCCTGGATCTGGCCGAGCATGAGCAGCACCTGGCGCGCTGGCTCGAAGCCGGTTACCACGGCGAAATGGACTACATGGGCGCCCACGGCAGCAAACGCTCACACCCGGAAGAACTGGTGCCCGGCACGCTTCGGGTGGTGTCCCTGCGCATGGATTACCTGCCGGGCGACACCCAAATGGCGCAATTGCTGGCGCAACCGGAAAAAGCCTACGTGTCGCGTTACGCCTTGGGCCGCGATTACCACAAGTTGATCCGTAAACGCGTGCAACAACTGGCAGAAAAGATTCAGGCGGTCATCGGCCCGTTCGGCTACCGCGCGTTTGTCGACAGCGCACCGGTGCTGGAAAAAGCCATCGCCGAAAAGGCCGGCCTTGGATGGATCGGCAAAAACACGCTGGTCTTGAATCGCAAGGCCGGCAGTTACTTCTTTCTCAGTGAGCTCTTTGTCGATCTGCCGCTGCCGGAAGACCCTCCGCACGCCACCGAACATTGCGGCCGCTGCACCGCGTGCCTCGACATCTGCCCGACCAACGCCTTTGTTGGCCCTTATGTTCTAGACGCCCGACGCTGTATTTCCTACCTGACCATCGAACTGAAAAGCGCGATCCCGGAGGATCTGCGGCCATTGATCGGCAATCGGGTGTTCGGCTGCGATGACTGCCAGATCGTCTGCCCGTGGAACCGTTTTGCCCGGCCGTCCGGCGAAAGCGACTTCAAGCCACGGCACAACCTGGACAACGCTGAACTGGCTGAACTGTTCATGTGGGATGAAGACCGGTTTCTGAGCAGCACCGAAGGCTCGCCGCTGCGTCGGGCGGGTTATGAGCGCTGGTTGCGGAATCTGGCGGTGGGTTTGGGGAATGCGCCTTCAACGATTCCGGTGCTGGAAGCATTGAAGGCGCGGAGGGAATACCCGTCGGAGTTGGTTAGGGAGCATGTGGAGTGGGCGTTGCGTCAGCATGAACTACGCGACGCCTGATTTTGCACCCCACCCGGCATCAACCTCCTTTTTGCGTATGACCAAACTTGAACATGGTCGCTGTCCGAGTGTCTTTGTTCACATAGAAAAACAGACGCATTCCCTGGTTGAGCCTGATCTCGGTATAACCGCTGTCATTGAAGTATCCGGGCTCGAGGAGTCGCTTGGGGGGCGGTGATTTGAACGGCACCATTTCGTTGTAGTAGGTTTTTCCGCCCAGCAGCTCGGCTGCCTGACCCGGTGTCATCCCCTCATCCTTGATCGCGTCCTTGAACCGGAAAAACTTTGCCCTGCTCGCATCATCCAGTGACTCAAAACCCGGAATGTTGCGCTGCGCGTTGTAAGTCTTGTAAACCCACTTTGCGGAGGATGCCTCTGCGGACTGAGTAGATGATCCAGCCCTTGCGCTTCTTCCGCTCATCCCGCTGGCCATCGCTTTCGCCGCTCCTTGTGCATCGCCGCTCAAGCCTGACCGGAACGCTCCCGCGACCTTGCCGGCGCCCTGAGCTGACGCCCCGGCGCCAGCCGCAAAAGACGCCAGCCCCAACCCCAGGCTCACGTAGCCGAGGACGTCACCCAGCTCCGATTGCGGCATCACTTCGTGGGCAATCTCACTCGCAATGCCGGCGATCCCGGACGCCAGCGCCAACGTCAGGCTAGCGACCGCCAGCGGCGTGGTTGTGCCAAAGGTCAGGATGCTGGTCGCAATGCTGAACAGCGAAAGGCCAACGCCCAAGGCAGATTGCCAGGAAACATGCCCAGTTGGATCAACCCGATTGATCGGGTCGCCGAGGCAGTAAGCGTATGGGTTCAATCCACCCGCGCCAAACGGGCTCAAGCTGTCCGGGCTGAGGAAACGCATCAACGTCGGGCTGTAGGCCCGGTAACCATTGCCTAGCAGATAAAGCCCGGTCAACGGGTCAAGCTGCTCACCGCTGAATCCTGCCTGGCTGAATATCCCGCCTTCGGCAGGACGATATCCGTAGGGGCTGTAGGCAACTTCGTCGCGCTGTGTGCCGGACTCGGCGATCAAAACGCTTTGCTGCAGGTCTGTGCCAAATAGCGTCAATCCAGCGCCCGCGCCCTGTTGCTGTTCCCCCAGCAATAAACCGGACTGGCGCCCACAGGTACGACGGTCAGCACCGCTGATCTCGTTGATCACCCGCCCGTCATGATAGAAGCGCTGGGCACCCGGCCCGACGGGTTGTGACAGCTCGACCAGGCGATCGCGCGCATCGTAGTGATAGCCGCGCATCACCGCCCCGGATGCCGCAGCGATTTGCGTCAATCGCCCCAGTGCGTCGTAGCTCAGCGCACGAGCGTGATCGTCCTGGATCATCTGGCCGTTGGCGTCATATTGCAGCGTAACCGGCGGCGGATAATCCGCGTGAGAGTGCTGAACCTCGATCAGTTGCGTGGGATCGACAGCGCTGTAGGTGAAGGTCGTGGTGTTGCTGCCACCGGGAAAATCGTTTTGCAGACTGACGATGTTATCCAGCGCATCGTAAACGTAGGTCTGCTTGATAATGTCTTTGCCAAAGGGATCGCGTGGCCGCAGCGTTCCGCTACAGGTGTAGCTGCCCAGTCGACCTCGGGCGTCGTAGTCGAAGCGTTCGTCGCGCAGCACGTCTTCACCGATGCCCAGTACCTTCTGCGTCAGCTTGCCGGCGAGGTCGTAACTCGATTTCAGGGTCTGAGTAGCAGCGCCCTTGACCTCAAAGCTGCGCGAAATTTCTCGCCCCTGATCGTCGTAGATCAGGCGGGTCGTCATGGAACGCTTGGCCTGAGTATCCTGCGAGTCGACCCGTTCCAGCAGGCCCACAGCGTTGTAGATGAAATCGGCCTTGAGCGAATTCTGCTCAAACGACTTTGCCCGCCCCCATTCGTCGTACTCCGTCTTGTGTGCCTGACCGAAGACATCGACGCAAGTCAGTGGCCGGCCACCGAACGTGTACGTGTACGAAGCCGTCCGGTCCACGCCCGCGTGCGCAGTGGTTTCACTTCTCAGGCGTCCGGAAGGGTGATATTCGAAGCGCGTTTCCCGCTCCTGCTCGACACAACTGGCTAATTGCCCGTGCAGTGGGCTGTAAGTGAATCCGGCGTCCAGTCCGGTCGCCTTGCGTTGCGTCACGCGCCCGCCGAAATCGCGCGCATAAACAAACTCGACCTTTTCACCGCTGGCGCTTTTCTGCCAGATCGGTTGCGTGAATCCTGCCGCGTAGCCCGCAGTGACCGCGCGTCCACCCACGGTGCTTTCGCTCAAGCGGCCCAAGCCATCGAATGTCTGCCGCCCAAGACTTTGGTCCGCCACTTTCACTTCAGTGGCAAGCGACGCCTGGCTGTGCAGCGCGTAGTCGGTCTGCACGGTGTTCCCGTCGGGCAAGACGCTGCGCCGCAACCGATTGAACACGTCGTACTCATAGGTGGTGGTGTTGCCGACAGGATCGGTCTGGCTGATGGCTCGGCCGATGCCGTCATAGCCATGAACGATTGCGCCTTGGGTTTCACCCGCAATATTGAACGACTCGATACGATCAGGCTTGCCGAAAACATTGAGGCCGGTGACAGACTTGCCCATGCCCTCAAGCCAGCGGGTTTCAGTGCGGGCCACAGGGTCGATTGCGCAATGCTCCTTGCGCCCGTCAGCGTGAAGCGTGGTCTTGACCTGTCCCCAGCCATCGTAGACAAACCCGGTCTTGACCGGCCGGGCAACCCCGTCCCACCAGTCAGAGTGCGTTTGCTCCACTAACTGGCCCTGCGCATCGTGGTGCGCTGTATAGATAACGAACAACTGGGTCCTGGCCACTTCGTCCGGGTTATCGCAATCCTGCTCTTCGACGGCGACGACGCGCCCGAGGCCGTCGTACACAACTTTTTGCTGAACGCCGAGCAGATCTGTCGTGAGCATCGTCGCCGGAGCTTTATTGCTGGCCGCCTGATAAACCATGCGGCGAGTGGCGGCGTTGGCCGTGCCCGGCGAAAACGTTTCGCTCAGGGGCCGGCCAATGGCGTCGAACGTGTAGGCGACCTCACCTTGGTCTTCGCCGCGCTCGCCCAGCTTCGTGCCGTTGAGCGATGACAGTGTCTGAGCCGCGGTTTTGACGGTGCCATCGAACCCCTTGAGGGTGCTCTGAATTTCAAGCCGGTTGTTGTCGAGCACATAGGAAAACTCGGTAACCGTCGCCAAGGCGTTTTGCGTGATGGTTTGTTTTTGCAGCAAGCCATGGCGCAGCGGGTCATCAGGCTGATTGACGTAGACCCGTTGCGTTTTCGAACGCAGAATTTCAGCGTCTGCGTTCAGCTCATAAAAGCTCTCCTCGACAGGCAGCACGGCGGTCACCGGCGAACCTTGCAACGAGGCGTGCAAGGCATAGCGATAACGCATCACCGTCGAGGCGGCGCTTGGTTTATCCGATGCTTGCGATGCCGGGATGATGGTTCTCTGCTTCTCAAACCGGACAAACCCCAATGGGTCGGCAGGGCACCCCTCCGCTCCGGCAGCGGGATAAAATTCGGACAGGGTCGTGACGCCATCCGGTCCGACCTGTTTGAGCAGGTTGCCTGCCCCATCGAATTCGGTGTGGATAAGCTCTTCGCGTGATGTCCCGGCGGTGCGGTTTTCGTAGCGTAACGTCTGGACTTTGGGCAATCGAAACTGCGCAGGTTGCTCGAGAAAGCTCTTGCCCGAATCGATGTGGTACACCGTGGACCGGGTGGTGATCATCTGCTGACAGGTCGCCACCTGCGAAACCAGCAGATGATATTTGTTGTAGGTGCGCACCGTGGAGCTGTGGACCTTTGTGCCCGCCATCAGTTTTTCGGTCGAAGAATACTCATAGCCCGACGAGCTCTTGTAGAGCGTGTCACCGTCCGGGGACCAACGCCTGCCTTCGTCATCGAAGCCCTGAAAGTTCTTCTGCGAGAACTCATAATTTTTCGTGATCGCGGGCTGATTCTGCCGTGGGTACACGGTATGGGAGATCACATAAGGCATGGAGCGAATCGGCGAACCGGGCGGGAATTGATGCCCCGCTTCCTGATACCCGATTATCTCTCGCGCCCCTAGCGGCGAATCGACCTGGGTCAGGCACTGGAGATTGCCGAAAGGCTCATAGGTCAGAAACCAGGACCCGCCTACGGGCAAATCAATGGAGGCCACCGCGTTGTTAGCGAGCGACAACACAAAGCTGGCTTCACATTCGGTGCCGGGGTATTGCGTCAGCGTAACCTTGCCCCTGGTACGGGAAATGCTCAGCAACGTACGCTGTGAGTCCTTCACAGCGACCAACGCCGGTTGCCCGTTGATGGCGGTGTAGTCGAGCGTGATAGCAGCGCCATTGGCTCCAACAATCCTCATCGGCACCGCTACATCGCTGCCCTCAAAGATCTTCAACTCTTCACGCATACCATTTTTATGGATGACGTCAAAACGCCCTGGCCCAGACCGTTCGACCTTGAGCGTCTCAAGTTTCAACTCATCGAAGACCAGGTGGGTGGCTGTCTGCTTCGTCTTGAAACTTCCACCACCGGACAAACCGAGTATTTCATTGCCCGCATCGTAACGGGTCATTGCCATCGACCAACCGATGCCGAAACCGCTGTCGGTACTGTTGAGTGGGCTGTAGGACAAGTTGATTGGCAAAGAAAGCCCGTTCAACTCCGCGGACTTGATGTCACTCAGCATCAACGAACAGGTGTAAATACCGGTACGGGGGTCGACCCCGCCGGAGAGAAACTCATCAAAATTAAACGCATTGGAATAGACGCTCGCCACTTCAGTGACTGTCATTATCAGATACCCCTAGAACTCATGAATATTGAATCATCACGCAGCACATCAGCTGCGCACATATCTTGATCAAAGCTTTGACCCAACGGATTCTCAGCCTCTTCTCAACACAAACTCATCATTAGGAATATCGATTTCAATCGACAGATTGTGCGTATTACCGAACTCATCGAAAGCGACAAAGTGAAAAGATTCAACTCTCACTTGATTAGTGTAAACATACTGCGGAGGCACACCCTTTATAACTGTCAACTCCCCCGAACGCTGGTTTACTTCAACCTTGCGCCACTCAGAAACGTAGACATCCAACTCTGTTGCCCGAGAAGGAGCAATGACACCCACGAAGGACCTCGGCGCATCCCGCCCCAGAATCAAGCCTGTATCACAGAATAAAACAGGGTAGGTACCACCGACTTCGTACTGACGACTTTCCCAACGCAGCAGTTTTACTTGCTTGCCGCCTGGATACAGCCCCAAGTTGTATCGAAACAATAGATCGCCCTCAAACGATCCGCGGAGTTCATGCGACTGCCACGTAAATTGCTCCACGCCATAATCAGGGCTTTTTTCCGCATGAATCACAACACTTCTGGAAATCTTCCGGCCATCCGGATTCAGGGTGTTATTGCTTCGGTAAACCTTGCCCTGCACCGTCACTTCAGCAGCGATTTGTGCTTGCCCGTCGATTGCCGATGAAACCCAGAACTCTACGGGCGTTCCGCTGCTGCTCCCTGCGCTGCCGGACTGAACGCCTCCGGGCATGTCATGGGTGTACCCGTTTTCGTAACGACTGGCATTCCAACCAGCCAGTGGCAGATTTTGATACGACTCCCCTTCCAATGGCTGGCCATTGTGGAAATGAATCAGCTTTGCGGAGAATTGAAGCGGGGAAAGGTCGATTTCAACTGCATCACCATTTTCATCTACCGCTTCGACGAACACCCAGACGCGAACTTGCATCCGCCCATTGGCATACACTTTTTTTGATTCGACACCGGGGGCTTCGAAGCGGACTTCCAGTTTTGACAATCCTGATATGGAAGGTTTGTTACTTTCTACAGTGGCAGTCAAGCCTTGAATATTACTCATGACGCATTCCTTGCTGGTTATTAATCGACTCAACGGGTCGCATCACCGACTAATAACAAGAAAGAATCAACACCTCAATGCAGTAATTACCACAAACTTAAACATGTAACTTTCCACCCAAGCAATCACTTACAAAGCATTACAACCGACTCAGTCCGAATCCCCCTCATCAACTCCGCTGTCGTCCGAATCAGGCGCTTCCTGCCAATCGATTTCTTCATCCAGCACACCATCAAATTGAATCATTATCTTTTTATCAAAACCGGAGCCCTCAATATAAATTTCAATACGCGACCTGCAGGCTCCACTCAACGGATTACCCAACAAGTTGTAATTGACATCTCGCGCATCAGAAACTTCAAACAGCTCATCCGGCAATGTGGTGATCTGATTGAACCTCAGATCGGCAAACGCCAACTGTTCAAGATCGAACAATCCGACAGGCACATCCATCAAACCTGTGTTCTTCAAGTAGAGACTGTCCAGCCTGCTCATGTAACGAACATCGGGAGTCAACCCAAGCAGGTTGTGGTCCAGGTGTAAAAGCGTCAAACCCTCCATATGCGCGAGGCCTTCGACCGCAGCCTCATTCAGTTCGATAGCACAGTCATCAAGGGTCAGCGTCTCCAGTGCCCTCATCTGATAGATTTCCAAGGGCAAAGTATCCAGCGCGAAGCCTGACAATGTCAGGTACCGCACACCCGGGAAGCTGGCGAGAAAGGAATGCCCGCCCAACCCGGCGCTGCTGCTCAAAGACAACTCACGAACATGGCTGAAGTCTGCCGACAACACCGGTAACTCACCGAGTATCTCCAGATCGTAATCAAGCGTGGTCGGTGTGTAGCGGTTGGCCGTCGTCAGTCTGCGACTCCAATTCGCCTGCAACTCCTGCGCGAACAGTTTTCTGCCCTGGCGTTGAATAGAGCGTTCATCCTCTGTGAGCATCGATCCCCTGGTCGGATGATGGGACGGCACGTCATTGCTCCACATTTCCAATTCATTGACCAACGTGACGTATTCATTCTCCAGGCGCGCAACGGCCAGCACCGGCTCCCCGATCAATCGCTCGCTGCGTAGCGTCGTCATTTCTTCCTCGGAGAGCGTCGGGTACAGCGTTTGAAGCCGTTGCTCTACGGAACGCGCTGGCTCCGGCACAAAATCGCCACCGCCCAACAGATAGCCAGAACGCCCCACGGCCAGCCCCATGGGCGAACGAGCACCCGCCTCCAAAGGCGGCTGTCCCAGCAACGCCCTGGCTTGCGAGCGAGGCATCAGTGATTGTTGCCTGACCGCCTGCCGGAGCCCCGCGCCCTGCCCGACATGAGGCAAACCCAACGCCCGGCGCTGAGCATCGGGAAGGGCATGCTGGACGGCGCCGTAGAGATCGTCGAATGCGTGCAGCTCCTTGCCGAAGCCATCGTAGGCCTGGTACTGGCCATTCTGTTTGACCAGGACTCTGCGGATCGGGGCCTCGGGACCACCGATACTGTCCACCAACGCACCGTCAACGCTGCCGTCACGCACTTCTATACGCACATCTGGCGACCAGCCGTTCAGGTTTTCGAGCCCATGCAGCGCCAGCCTGTCGGAGTCCGGATTCGCACTCGTCTCCAGATAAAGCCCTTCGTACGCCCTGCTGAGGCGCACTTCCCGTAGATAGAACAGCGCTTCATGCGCCATTCGCCGGGTGATTCCGGGGTTGTGCTGCATGTGCAAACGATCGGCAGCCTCTGCATGACGCCATAATTCTTCAGCGATGGTTTTAGGCAGATCAGGAAAAATCCGGCGTATCTGCCGGGTGTTTTCATCACTGCTCAGCTCAAAGTGGCGCTCACGTGCCTCGAACAAACTGCCGCGACTTTCCTGTGCCCAACCCGCGATTCTGAGGCGCAATCGGGCGGCCCGCACGTCGATTCCTGGCAATGAATCGCCAAACGCAGGGCTTTCACCCAGCAGTTTTTTCAGCTGCGCATCCTCAAGTGTTTCAACCACGCTTCGAACCAGATCGCCGCTTCGCAGCTGGCTGTCCCGCAGGCTGACGCCCTGAGCTTGCAGCAGTTGCACCTGCATCTGCGGATCGGCTTTCAAATACACCCGCGAATCGGTGCTTTGCATCTGCGCGATGAACGCCTGAATCTGCTGATCGAGTTTGAAACGCCGGATGGTGTCTTCGAGCAAGGCCGGGGGGCGCCGGGTATGAACGTGCATGTCGCGCAGCACTGCCTCGTCGATGCCGCTTACCGCCAGAATGCGTCCAGCCGTGACATCCGAAAACTCGGCCACCGAATGCCCCAGGCGACGAAACAGTTGCGCGCGCCGCCACTCCATGGGGCGCTCAACCTCATGCGCCCACGCTCCTGCGCCGTTGTGAGCGAGTTGTGGTTTGTAGGTATCCGGCCTGTCCGGGTGGCGAATGCGATAGACATTCCCGTCAGTCTCGGGCGCCACCACTTCATAGGTTTTCCCATCAAGAGGCAGCACCCTCGCGCCCTGATGCCGATGCAAACCGAGCGCATCGGCCCGGGAGTCGGCTGGCAAGCGCACCGCACGCTCATACGCACTCAGATCGGGATTCCACAATCGTTGCTGGCCTGCCCCCATATCAACGACTTTCAAACGGCTGACGAAAGCGCCGGGGGCAACGGACAGCAGTTTGCCGACGGCCAGGCCGCCCAAGGCAAACGCGCCCAACTGGGCGACCGTTTCAGCAATGGACAGCAAATGCGCCGACGCTTCGATCAACTGCCCTTCGGCCCAATCAAGGATGCCGGTAAACGTGTCGTCCAGCAGTTGGTACAGGGTATAGGCCAACATCAGTTCGCCCAGAAACGGCACGAACGGGATCGCCGCCAGCGCCGCGACCTCCAGCACAATGGTGGCGACTTTTTCCAGGCGGTCCCATTGCTCCCAACGCGACTTGCGGTCTTCGTCTGCGGTAGGCACGGCCATGACGCGCGCGTCATTGAGGATCTGGTTCAGCCGGGATTGATACAGCCAGGTCCACAATTGCGGACCCACGCGCTGTGTTTGCATCCTGAGGTTGGGACGCGCATCGGGGGCTGCGGCGTTGAGCAAGTTAAGCAACGTGGCGAAAAAGGTGCCTCGTTGGTCGTGAGCGACAAATCTGGCAAAAAAACGCTGGTAATCGGTAGAGCGCAATTGCCGGGTCAGTTCGTCCACGAATTCGCGGGTGGAGGCATAGGTTTTCAGCGGGTGCTCTGGGTCATCGGGGATGTAGGCAATCACCGGTTCAACTTCGCGAGAATGTTCTGGATCCGCCGAGAACAGCACGATGCCGGTCAACGCCGTTCCCAGGAGGCTCAGTTGATACAAACGCAGCGCTTTTGCGCCAGGCAACGGTATTTTTTGCTCTGTGAGCAGGCCCGGCAACAACGTCTGTTCAGCTTGCCCAATGTCACCTTTCATTCGTGCCAGGAGTGTCGCCACCCTGAATCGATCCTGCTGACTGGTAATGACTTTGTGGGCCAGCATCGCTCTGGCCGCAGCATCCGCAGGTAACAACAGCGCCTCAAGTTGCTGGTTGTAGCGCCCTCCGATATCAAGTTGTCGGCACAGCGAGGCAAATGCCGCGACAGACAAGCGGCTATTAATCGGAAGAATATCGAACTGCCCGGTCGCACCGGGCTCAGTGATAAAACATGAAGCACTGTCAAAATAACGCGCTGCAGCCTCCTTCATTTCGAAGTTATGCAAGGCAGCATCCAGAAGTGAAATCGTTGTCACTTCATAGCGGACCGGTAAATCTTTGGGGACATAGAGTCGCAGGTACGTTTTCCTGACATCCAGTTCTATCTCGAACTGACTTTTCAGGGCCTGAGTCAGCAACGGCTCGGCAAATGCGCGAACGTCGGCAAGGCCTTCAAACAGGCGGTCCACCCGGGTTTGCGAAACCCAGCTACGTTGAGTCGCCTGCTTCAAGGCCTCATGACTGGCGCCGGATGCCGAGCGGCACCAGTCCGGAAAAACAACCCCGGCGTTTTTCAATGCCAGGCGTCTTTCGGCAGGCGCACGAATCAACCAGTCGGGAATCGACTTTATTATCAACGTTTGATGCGCGTCGGGCGGCGCGTTTGTCGAGTCTGAATCAGACATGCAAGTAACCTTTTTAAACAGTGGAAAACCACAGCTTATTTAATTACTCGCCTGACAAACGCTACATATATACCGCAGCTCTATAGATCATTCGTGCCGTTCTTGACGAATGTAAGCATTGCCGCTCATTGCTCGTCGTTATAAACGAACTTCGGCATTTCCCAGTGAAAACGAATCGCCAACAACCGCAGCAAGAAGCCACCAAACAGGGTGATGAGAATTGCCTGTTCACCGGGCAGTTGCAGATAGATGCACAGCATGTAGCACCACGCCGCCGCGAAGGAGACGCTGGCGTAGAGTTCGCGGCGGAAGATCAGCGGGATATCGTTGCAGAAAATGTCACGCAAGATGCCGCCGAACACCCCGGTGATCACGCCGCTGACCGAGGCCACCAGCATGCCGTGGCCCATTTCCAGCGCGGTCATGCAGCCGATCAGCGTGAACGCCACCAGACCCACGGCGTCGAGCACCAGAAACAGTGAGCGCAGGTGGCGCATCCAGCGTGCAGTGAAAACTGTGACCATGGCCGCAACCGAGGTCAGCACCAGGTATTCCGGGTGTTTGACCCAGGTCAGCGGGTAGTGACCGAGCAGCACGTCGCGCACCGAACCGCCGCCCAACGCCGTGATGCAGGCGATCAGCACCACGCCAAACCAGTCCATGCCGCGACGGCCGGCAGACAGTGCGCCGGTCATGGCTTCGGCGGTGATGGCGATCAGGTAAAGCATCAGCAACATGGTGGCGGTCCTTGCAGGAAGGCGCGCAGTCTAGCCATTTCGGCTGGGCACCAAAAGAGGGCGATCACCCAGGAAGACCGAGTCGACTGCTTCGCGGGCAAGCCTCGCTCCTACAGGGTCGCGCTGTACCCGTAGGAGCGAGGCTTGCCCGCGAAGGCGCCGGAACAGGCACCGCCTGATCAGAACTTGATGAAATGCTTGCGGTAGTGCTGCAGCTCGGCGATGGATTCGCGGATGTCGTCCAGCGCCAGGTGGGTGCTACCCTTTTTGAAGCTGTCGCGCACGTCCGGCGCCCAGCGTGCGGCCAACTCTTTCAGAGTCGAGACGTCGAGGTTGCGGTAGTGGAAGAAGCTTTCCAGGGATTTCATGTGCGTATAAAGGAAGCGGCGATCCTGGCAGATGCTGTTGCCACAGATCGGCGACTTGCCCTTCGGCACCCACTTCTCCAGGAAAGCGATGGTCTCGGCTTCCGCTTCGGCCATGCTGATGCGGCTGTCGCGCACGCGCTGGGTAAGGCCCGAGCCGCCGTGTTGACGAGTGTTCCACTCGTCCATGCCGGCGAGGATTTCATCGCTGTGGTGAATCGCGATCACCGGGCCTTCGGCCAAGGTGTTCAGATCACTGTCGGTGACGATGGTGGCCATCTCGATGATGACGTCGGTATCAGGGTTCAGACCGGTCATTTCCAGGTCGATCCAGATCAGATTCTGCGGGTTTTGCATGTGTCGGCTCCTAGGCAATGCTGCGCAGTTTAGCCTAGGGAGTTGGCCGGGCGTGCTAAACTCGCGGCCGTTTTACCTAATCGCTGCATTCTTGATACGGAACACCCATGGCCAAACGCCAACTCAATCGTCGTCAAAACTGGCGCATCGAAAAGATTCAGGGCGAACGCGCTGCCCGCGCCGCCAAACGCGAGTCCTCGGCTGTCGAGGCACTTGAGGGTGGCGACCTGGGTCCGGAACAGACCGGCCTGGTGATCGCACACTTCGGTGTGCAGGTCGAAGTCGAAGCCCTCGATGGCGATTTGGCCGGCCAGGTGTTCCGCTGCCACTTGCGCGCCAACCTGCCGGCGCTGGTGACCGGTGATCAGGTGGTCTGGCGTGCCGGCAACCAGGGCATCGGGGTGATCGTGGCGCAACTGCCGCGCAAAACCGAACTCTGCCGCCCGGACAGTCGTGGCCAGCTCAAGCCGGTGGCGGCCAACGTCGACATGATCGTCATCGTCTTCGCGCCGCTGCCCGAGCCTCACGCCAATTTGATTGACCGCTATCTGGTCGCTGCAGAGCACGCCGGCATTCGGCCGCTGCTGCTGCTGAACAAATTCGATCTGATCGACGAGCAGAACGCCCCGGCGCTGAATGCCTTGCTCGCGGTTTACCGCACGCTGGGTTATCCGGTACTGGAAGTGTCGGCGCACCACGGCAATGGCATGGAGCAACTTCAGGAACAACTGGACGGACGCATCAGCGTATTCGTCGGCCAGTCCGGCGTCGGCAAGTCGTCGCTGGTCAACAGCCTGCTGCCGGAAGTCGAAACCCGCGTCGGCCCGTTGTCCGAGCTGTCCGGCCAGGGCACTCACACCACCACGACCGCGCGGCTGTTCCACTTCCCCGGTGGCGGTGAGTTGATCGACTCCCCGGGCATCCGCGAATTCGGCCTGGGCCACGTCAGCCGTTCCGACGTCGAAGCCGGTTTCATCGAGTTCAACGACCTGATCGGCACCTGCCGTTTCCGTGACTGCAAGCACGACCGCGAACCGGGTTGCGCATTGCTCAAGGCGCTGGAAGAAGGCCGCGTGCAGCAGCAACGGATGAACAGCTATCGCTCGATCATCGCGAGTTTGCCGGAGAGCAGTTACTAAGCCGCTTCCCGCAGACAAAAAAAAGCCGCGATCATTTCGCGGCTTTTTCGTTTTCAGCGTGCGGCTTTTTCCAGCGTCCAGCCCAGCACATCCAAGGCATCACAGCCGTCCTGGATCAACATGTGTGCGGCGTTGGCGAAATGCTCCAGGTCGTGACCTTCGGCTTCTTTGACACACAGGCAAGTGACGCTGTTGAGCAGATTACGTGCGGCTTTGAGTCGGTGGACAGCGGTTTCAAGAAGATCTGTAGCGCGGGCTTCGGTGTCGATGTATAGCGTCGGGCCGACGCTGAAGTTGCCTTGGAGCGGGTGGAATTTGGGCATGGCTTGAATCTCATCTGATAGGTGAAGCTCCCACCCTTTCGCGGCTAAACGAATTTGGGTGGTAGCTGTACGCGGGTTAGCCGACCGGACAGATGAACCCGGCACACCCGAAGGTGTCCCACGCACAGCTACCATAAACATGTAGATGCCAGGCAGCAAAAAGCGCCGCGATTATACGGGCGCTTGTGCATCATCTGTTACGACCGGCTAAAGTCGATCACCGATTTGTCGGTGACGGGAAAACTATAGGCGAGCATCAAGCGAATAAAAACCCGGTTTATGCGTCTCGGAGACTTCCTACACCTTTCTCGGACATTCCTCATTCCTTGATTTTTACTGCAACCAAGCGGATCAAAATTCATTCTTGCAGAATTCGACGTCGCCTGACGGAACTGGGATAAACGCAAGTGCGCCACGTTGAATCAGAAAGCGTACGCCGATCCCTTGTAGGAGCGAGACTGGCTTGCCGGCGAAAAGCGTCGGGGCAACGCGTTCATTCAGACAGCACGCGTTATCGTAGGCATCCATCGCCGGCAAGCCGGCTCCTACAGGGGAATGCGTTCAACAGAACGATCAGGTCGGCTTTCAGGCCGCCT